>JASHYS010000391.1 GCA_030042915.1 Acidobacteriaceae bacterium | reverse complement strand
AATTTTGCATAGAAGCTTCCTCGGGGACGCGCGGGAGGAGCCTGGATGCGCGCAAGTGCCAGCAATACTATAAGCGGTTTCTGCCGAAGTCAACGGTTAAGGCTGAGTCTCTTGCCGCCACAGCGCCACGCCGCCCAGGATGCCATCCTGGTTCGAGCAGATGGAGACATTCGGCGGCAGCTGGAAGACGATTTTCTTGGTGTTGCCGCCGCCCAGGTAGAGATGATCCCAGTTGAAGGTGGCTGCCGTCTGCGCGATGGCCGCCTGGAGCAGCTTGTTCCAATGCTTTTTACCGTACTTGTCGAGGCCGCGGCGGCCCAAATAGTCCTCATAGGTTTTGGTGCGCCAGGGATGGTGGCCGAGTTCGAGACCGGGGCAGAGCCGGCCGTCGGTAAAGAGCGCGGTTCCCATGCCGGTGCCCAGCGTGATGATGAGTTCCACGCCCTTGCCCTTGACGGCGCCGTATCCCTGCACGGCGGCATCGTTTTCGACCCTGACCGGCTTGCGCCAGCGCCTTTCGAGCTCGCGTTGCAATGGGAAATTCACCCAGGTGGGATGCAGGTTGAAAGCGGCGTAGGTGACGCCGCGCTTGACCACGCCGGGAAAGCCCACGGAGACGCGGTCGAAGCCGGGAAGCCGCGAGCGAAGCTGGTCGAGTACGCGCAGCACAGCGCGCGGTGTGGGAATGGCGGGCGTAACCACCCGCTCGCGTTCGCAAAGCGGCTTGCCGGCGGGTGAGAGCAGCATAGCCTTGATGCCCGATCCGCCGATATCGATGGCGAGCGTGACCGGCGATGCCGTGGAAGCCGAGATTGCCAGTGCGGATGAGGTCGTCTTAGCTGTCATCAGGATTGGATTGTAAAACAGAAATCATTCGGCTGATGTCGTGCCGCCAGAGGCCTGCATTTTTTTCGGCGCTTGTGTTTGTGGATTAAATTCCTGATTCATCCAGCTACGCAAGGCGTCGATATTCTGCGGACGGCCGAGAAAATCCTTAACCAGTTCTTCAGCAGGTTTGCCGGCGCCGGGCTCGAGCACCGCGCGGCGGTAGCGCATTGCGGTGGGCCCGTCCAGCAGGTTGTTCTTGTCGAATTGCGCAAAGAAGTCGATGGCGATCTCCTTGTCGAGCACGTAGGTGTAGTAGTTTGAGGCGTAACCGTCCAGGTGAGTGAATACCGCGCAGAAGTGATCGTTGGGCACCGGGGTAAAGTTGTCGAAGTGCTTCAGGTCCGCGAGGAATAGTCCGTCAAAGTCGATCTTGGCGGGTTGCATGGTGTGAAGCTGCAGCGCGTACGAGGAGTAAAGGACCTGATCCTGCAACCAGCGCCCGCGGCCGTACGTGCTGGCGGCGTTCATGCGGTCCACCAGCTCCGCAGGGATGGGCTCGCCGGTCTGGTAATTCTTTCCGAACGATTGCAGGATGGCTGTGGAGTGAAACATCTCTTCGAGCATTTGCGAGGGAGCCTCGATGAAGTCACCTTCTACATCGAAACCACCCTGCCCGGACCATTGACCCTGGCTGCCCAGGATGTGATGCATCAAGTGGCCGAACTCGTGGAAGAAGGTTACAACTTCGTCGTATTGCATCAGGCCTGGATCGCCGCCCACGCCTCCTGAAAAATTGCAAATCAACGCGCCCTCGGGAAGCTGGCGGCCGCGAATGCCAGGGAGCACGGGAGCGGAGGAGAACCACTTGTCCTTGCCCTCGCGCGGATGCATGTCGAGATAAATGCGGCCAAGACGCTTGCCGTCGTTGCCGGGAGCCGCGTCGAATACGTCGTACGTATCCACCGAGGGGTCCCAGACCGTGGCGTCTTTCACCTGCTTAAACGAGACATGAAAGAGGCGCGAGGCCGTAGAAAGAATTCCGGCCTGCACCTGAACATAAGGAAAGTACGGCCTGACGCTCTGCGCATCGAAGTTGAATGCCGAGCGGCGGTATTGTTCCGTCCAGTACCCTGAGTCGGCGAGGCTGATGCTTTTGAGATCGGGCTGCTGTTTTTGCGCAAAGGCAAGAAGATCGTTGTACTCGCGGAACGCGGTGGGGCGCGAAACGGCGTCGATATCGTCGAGGAGCTTTTGGATGTTGCCTGGGGTGCCGATCATCTGGTCAGCACTGGCGAGGCCGGCGAAATTTTCATAGCCGAGCGTGTTGGCCAACTCCTGCCTGGCGGTGAGCAGGTCACGCAGAACGCTTTCGTTCTGCGGATAAGCGCGCCTGAAGTAGGCCTGAAACATGCGCAGGCGCAGCGCTGCGCTGGAGGCAAAGCTCATGACGGGACCGAAGTCGGGCTCGTCGGTGGTCAATGTGTAGGCGCCGTCGGCGTTGGGCTTGTGGCGTGCGATGTAGTCAGCGGGCAAGCCGTCGAGCTCGGCGCGCGTGGCTGTGATTTGCAGCGTGGCGTCAGAGATGTTGCGGCCAAAGGTAAGCCCGAGCTTGGTGATCTGGTCAGAAAGGTCGCGGACCTTGGCGCGTGTGGCGCTGTCGCGGTTCACGCCGGCCAGGCGGTATTCGAGCAAGATGCGATCAAGGTAGTGGCGCGTGGCCGGATCGTTGGCTGGCGGCGGAATCGCAGCCAGGGCCTGGTAGACCTGCTGATTCAGGCTGAGGTCGGTAGCTGCCGTAGAAATCTCGGCCGACATTTTCTGTCCCATGTCGCGCATCGGCGCCGCGTCGGCCAGCGAGTAGACGAGGTAGGTGTTATCGCCGGCAACGTTCAGCTCGTTCTGCGCGTCGTCGTAGGCGCGCAGTGTATTCTCCACCGTGCGCGCGCCGCTGACTGCCAGTAGCTTGTCGATATCTGCTTTTTCAGCGGCCAGACGCTCATTGACCCAGGATTGAAGAGCGGCCGGGTCCTTGGCCTGCACCCAGGCGTGAAGAGGGTCGGTCTGCTGGGCGCGCGCGACGATCGCGAGCGAAGCCAGGACGAGGACCGGAAGGGAGTGAATCCGGGGAAGCTTCATGGCGCGAGTATTTCATTCGCAGTCGCGATTGCAAAGAAGAAATTGTGCAAAAAGCAGGCTGATTGCGGCGAATTAGCTCCCCTGAGAATCGCTATAGACTGGATGCTGACTCCCATGCCTGCGTACTGCGAAGTTGCGTTGCCGGTGCCGCTGGACCACACGTTTACTTACGGCGTGCGTCCGGGGCAGCGGCCGCAGCGAGGAGCGCGCGTGATTGTGCCCTTCCGGAATGAGAAGCTGATCGGCGTGGTGACGGCGATTGACGCGGCGCCGCCTGTCGCAGACTTCGAGCTGCGCTACCTGGAGACGGTGCTTGACGAGGAACCGCTGCTGAGCGAGCACCTGCTGGAATTGGCGGAGTGGATCGCGCAGTACTACCTGGCGCCGCTGGGCGAAGTGCTGCGCTCCATGCTGCCGTTGACGGCTGAAGTGAGGCGCACGGTGTATTACCGCATCACGGACCTGGGGCGGGATGTGCTGGCGAGCGCATTGGATGGGGAGGGTTCCCACCCTTTTCCCTTCGCGGCGAATCGCGAAGGGAAGAAGAATGGGGCAACCCCGGGACGGCGGGGAAAGCTGTCGCGCGAAGAGCAGGACATGGAGCGGCGCGTGCTGGAGCGGCTGGCAGAGGGTGAGCCAGTGAAAGTGTCTACGCTGCGCACGGCCACGGCGGCCTCGCTGCCCTTGCTGGCCGGCATGGTGCGCAAGAAATGGATTGCGCGCGATACTGCCGCGGCCGAGCGCGATGCGCGGCGCATAGAGCGCTTCGTTGTTCCGGCGGGCGATGGGCGCCTGCCCGCGCTCACTGAGAAGCAGCAGGCGATCCTGGCCGAGCTGGCTGCGTGGGACGGCGCGATGCCGCTGGCCGAGTTGCGGCGGCGCGATCTGCCTTCGTCCACTTTGCAGACCCTGGTGCGGCGCGGGCTGGTGCGCATCGAAGAACGGCCGCAGGCATTTCGGCTGGGTGGTTTGCCGCCGGCCAATCCGGTGATCACGCTCAACCTGGCGCAGATCGATGCGCTGGAGACCATCACCAATGCGCTTGGGGCGTTCCACTCGTTTCTGCTCTACGGCGTGACAGGATCGGGGAAGACGGCGGTGTATCTGGCCGCAATGCAGAAGGCGCTCGAGCGCGGGCTGTCGTCGATCCTGCTGGTGCCTGAGATCGGGCTCACGCCGCAGATGGCGGGGTTGCTGGACCAGGAATTCGGGCAGAAGGTGGCATTGCTCCATTCGGCGCTGACGCCTGAGGAACGCAGCGAGCAGTGGCGGCGCATCCGGCGCGGCGACGCGCCGATTGTGGTGGGCACGCGCTCGGCGATTTTTTCGCCGGCTCCCAACCTGGGTCTGATTCTGGT
>JASHYS010000043.1 GCA_030042915.1 Acidobacteriaceae bacterium | reverse complement strand
AGAGTCATCGCATTGGCTCCGCCAGCTACTTGATCACCCCGCGCTCGCTGCCTTCGATGAACTTCACCAGCACGGCCACGTCGCCGCCCTCGAGTTCGCGCATTTTCTCGACAGCCTGCGTGGTATTCAGCTTCGCCGCCAGCAGCAGCCGGTAGGCCTTCTGCAGCACCTTGATCCGCTGCGGCGAAAACCCGCGCCGCTCCAGGCCGATTTTGTTAATCCCGAAGGCCTTGTTCTCGCGCCGCACCGAGGTGAGTGAAAACGGCAGCACGTCCTGGGTCACAATGGTTCCGCCGCCAATAAACGAATACGCCCCCACCACGCAATGCTGGTGCACCGGGCAAAACGCGCCCAGCGTCACGTGGTCCTCGATGGTCACGTGCCCGGCCAAGGTAGCGTTGTTGGCCAGAATGCAGTGGCTGCCTACCTGGCTGTCGTGCCCGATGTGCACGAAAGCCATCAGCAGATTGCCCGAGCCGATCCGCGTGACTCCTCCGCCGCCCACCGTCCCGCGGCTGATGTTTACGCATTCGCGAATCGTGTTTTCGTTGCCGATCTCGGCTGCGGTGGCTTCGCCCTTGTACTTCAAATCCTGCGGCGCCATCCCGATGGTCGCAAAAGGATAAATGGTGTTGCGCGCGCCGATGCGCGTGCGCCCATCCACCACCACGTGCGAAATCAGCGTGCACTCTTCGCCAAGCACCACCTCCGCTCCAATGGTGCAATACGGCCCGATCGTGCACGACTTTGCAATCCGCGCGCCTTCGGCGATCACCGCGCTCGGATGAATGCTCACTGTGCCGCCTCGGCAGGAGCTGCTTCACTTTTCGATTCCGTCTTCGCGTCTCCCTTAGCTTCCTGAGCGCGCGGCACCACCATACAGGTCAGCGTGGCCTCGCAGGCCAGCTTGCCGTCAACGTAAGCCTTGCCGGCCATCTTGCCTGCGCGCGAACGGAAGCTGACCACGTCCACCTCGATGCGGATCTGGTCGCCCGGCGTTACCGAGCGGCGGAACTTGGCATCATCGATGCCGGTAAAGACCGCCAGCTTGGCGTGCCGGTCTTCCATCTCCGACAGCAGCAGCACCGCGCCGGCCTGCGCCATGGCCTCAATGATCAGCACGCCGGGCATGAGCGGCGCGCCGGGAAAGTGACCCTGAAAAAACGACTCGTTCATGGTCACGTTCTTGATGGCGACCACGCGCTTGGCGCGCTCGAATTCGACAATGCGGTCGATCAGAAGGAAAGGGTACCGGTGAGGCAGGAAATCCATGATCTCCTGGATGGTCAACGTCATTCTGCGGCTCCTCAAAGAGCGGTTGGGTTGGATGGTTACGCTCGTTGGGATTATAAATATCGAGCCGGCACGCGTTGAACGGCCATTTGCCCGCTTACTTCACGATCTTCCTCGCCGCAACATCGGGGTTCCAGAAATCGGCGGGCAGATTCTCGTTGTAGCTGGCATGGGTGACGTAATATTGGCGCACCACGTCGCCATTCTTCATGCGCGTGATGGTGAACGGCGTGGGAAAACCCTGGATGACGTGATAGTCGTCGTACTCTTCCGTGTCGGTGTTCTTATCGTGGTATACGGGGTCGCGCCACTCAAAGCTGCGCTGGAGCGGCAAGTGCGTCTGCTCGTCCATCAGAATGGTGATGGCTTCATTTTGCGGCGAGATCAGCGTCACCTGCTCGGCCAGATGCCGCTCGGCCAGGTGCTGGCCCTCGTAGATCAGGATGGTGTTGGGGTCCTTCATCCACACCTTCACGGCCAGCTCGATGGAGTGGTCGCGCCGCCGCAGAAAGTCATCCATCGTGTCCTTGTCGAGCGTCTTTTTGCCCCGGTACGTCACTTCCCAGCCCTGCCGGCCGACGATGAACTCCACCACGTCGCGATGCTTGGTCACTTCGATACGGTCGTGGTCGGGCCATTGATGGAATTCAAAGGTCTCCTCGGTGCCCAGGTCGGGATTGCCATGGAAAAACGCCGCAATGTGTCCCTGCCGCTCCAGGTTCTGCATGTTCAGCCACGCCGACCCTCCCAGCGCCTTCACCATGGCGTCCAGCGCCGCTCGCGCCTGTTGCGCGTTCTTGTCGCCCGTGTTGTCGCCCGTCTGTGTCTGCGTCGCGTGCGGCCACAGCAGCGCCAGCAGGAGCAGAACCATCACTGCGATTTTCCCAGCCCTCATCGTCTCGCCCTTGTTCCCTATTCCGTAGTCCCTAGTCCCTGTTCCCTAATCTCTAATCCCTGCCTTTATCCCACCAGCACCGCTCCGCCATTCACGTTGAAGACCTCGCCGCTGATGAACCCCGCCAGGGGCGAGCAAAGGAACACCACCGGGCCGGCGATCTCGCGCGCGCTCGCCACACGGCCCAATGGAATCGCCGCCGCGATCTTCGCACTCATCGCGGGATCGGCCAGCGTGGATTTCGACATGTCTGTTGCCACCCACCCCGGCGCCACACAGTTTACCCTGATGCCCCTGGGCGCCAGTTCGCTCGACAGGCTCTTGGTAAGACTGATCAGCGCGCCTTTGGTCACGGCGTAGTCCGCGTGATACGCCTCGCCCCGCTGCCCAGCCGTCGAGCTGATCAGAACAATGTGCCCCCTCGCACCGCCCTCGCCCAAAGCGCTGCTGCTTGCAATGCATTGCCGCTCGAACTGCGCCACCGCCGCTTGCAGCAGCCCGAACACCGCATCCAGATTCACCGCCAGCGTCCGCCGCCACTGCGCCTCGCTCATGCTGGCAATGGGCACATCTTCGGCCTCCCACACGCCGTGGTTCGCCACCAGGATGTCGAGCCGGCCCATCGCCGCCACGGCACTCTCCACCAGCCTGCGCCCGTCGGCCGGCGAACTCAGCTCCTGCTCGATCGCCACGCATCGCGGTTCGCCGGCATTGCCCGCACCTCCGCACTCGGCCACCAGCGCGTCGGCCTGCTTGCGCGCTTTGCGGTAGCTGAATGCCACCCGAGCCCCAGCCTCACGCAGCAGCCGCACCGTCTCCGCACCAATCCCTCGCGACCCGCCCGTCACGAGCGCAACTTTGCCGTCAAGAGAGATGGAAAGGCCCATAGGCCCACGCTAAAGGATTTTCGCGGGGAATGTCGAGGAATCTTGCGCGGCTTAGACCGCGCGCAGCACTCGCGCCGGCAGAAAGATGATCGCCGCTACCAGGTCAAGCACGCCGCCCACGGCAATGCCCACCAGCCTGAAGGGCAGCAACAGCAACCACACCACCGGATACAGCACCAGCGCGATCAGCGCCAGCGGCCAGCACAACACCAGAAGAATGCACCACAGAAGAAATTTAGCCATAATTTCACGGCAAAACCAGAGAAGATGTGTCCCGTTTGCTGTTGTGCAAGGTCACCGCTCCTTGGGGTCGCGGCGACTTGAGTGCAGCGGCTTCGGTATACAGCACCTCTGGTTTTGCGATCGCGCCTCGTTCGCGCACCTGCGCTCATCGCAGTCTGATCTTTAATACGCATCCACTCGGGTGCCGGTTCCCGCACTATCTCCGTTTCGCCTTGGCGCGCACGGTCTTCGCCTTTTTTCGCCCGCGCGTTGGCTTCGTGCGTTCCTTTTCCGGCATCGCCAGCCTGGCCTTTGTCCGCGCCGGCAGCTTCTCGAAAATCAGCGCATGCGCCCGGCGCAACTCGTCCTCAATCTCCCTGGCCCGCAGCACATCCCACCGCTCCACCGTCACCCAATGCGCTTTGGCCAGGTAGGGCGACGCAATAATTCCATCCATCTCCAGCAGCTCGTGAAAACGCTCCGCGCCGCAATGAAACCACAGCACGCCCGTCCCTGTGCCATCGAGGTCGGTCATCGCAAACATTTTTCCGCCCCGGTCGCGATCGCCCACCCAGTACACCAGGTGATGGCCCCAATTCACGGTCTCCTTCACGTGCGGCAGTTTGAGGCAAATCTCGCGAATGCGCTCGTTGTCCATCAGAACCTCGCTTCAAACGCCCGGAATCTTCGCTCGAGCTCCCACTGCGCCGCGGCTTTTTCGCTCCCGTCAAGAATTGCCTTACACGCAGACGACGGTTTTTCGGCGCCCAGCGCCTGCCCCTTGCATGCCTCCACCGGCACGGCAAAATCGTCGGGCCTTGCCCACAAACTCACGCCGGACAAAAAGTCGTGCTCCATCCCCGTCCGCGCCAGTTGCTTCAGATCTGCGTAGCTCAGGTGATAGTCCAGCGCCGCGCGCACATACTCGTGCGTCAGGTCGATCCGGCTCACACCCTCGTCATCCGTGGACAGCGCCACCGGCACATGCGCCGCGCGGTAAATCGGGAAAGGATGCTGCGCGCCCTCCACTCCCAGAATCGCCGCATTCGAGCTCAGGTTGATCTCGACCATCACATGCTTCCCGGCCAGCTCCTTCAACAAACCCTCCGCGTCGTCCTCGCACATCACGTCCACGCCGTGGCCGATCCGCTCCGCATGGCCCATCTCCACTGCCTGGCGGATGTGGAATCGCAAACCCTCCGGCGGCGCCAATCCCATGGTCAGCTCGCCCGCGTGCAGCGAGATGGCCACGCGCGGATACACCGAATGCAGGTAGCCCACCATCTTCATCTGCAGGGTGTAGTCGCGCATGGAGACGAAGTCGTCCTCAGGCCGCACAAAGTTGATGCCTACCCACGTGTCGTCCCCAGCTTGCACGCTCGCCTCGACGGTTTCAAATGCCAGCAAGGTCTGAGCAAACACCGCCTCCGGCGCAAGGTCTCGCAAAACCTGCCAAATATACCGGACCTCCACCTTACAGGCCGGCTCCGCCTCGGCCGTTCCGCAATGTTCCAGTTTCTTGCGCTGCGCCTCCGGCGAGCTCGCCGCCTCGCGGTCCGCCGCCACTTCATCGCGCAACCCATGATCCAGCAGTTGTTGCCGGAATTGCGCAAGTGCCCGCGGGTCGCCCTCCGCCAATTCCGGACTCCAGCCAATCTCTCGCGAAATCTGCGCCGCATGGCTGAAAGGTGGCGTCTGCATCAGCTCAAGATATTGCTGATTCTGCGCCGATGCACGCGCAACCACCTCGTCCACCCACTCGCCCGTGTGGTCCTTAAGCCCACCCATGCGGTCAAAAACCAGGAAAAACTGGTCGTGCGTGCTCCAGCTTGCGGAGGGCACAAAACTTCGGATCGAGAGCGCATCAATCAGCTTGTCGTAGAGCAACTGCGTTTTCCTGTCGATATTCCCCGAGAACTCTTTTGCCGGGATCAGGCTGCCTGTACAAGGCGGCTTTGCCAGCGAAAGCGCTTCCGGATCCACGCACGCCCCGTCTTCGGCGGCGTCTCGGATCAGCGTCTCCGCATACACAGCGCCGGAAAGGTGCACATGCAAATCGGCGCCCTTGGGAAAACCCGTCAAAAACGCGCGCAACGCCGGCGCCCCCGACTTCACCGCTGCCTGGTACGCCGCGGCCGCTTCCGCCTCAGTTCTCTTCCCTGCTGCGGTCCTGTTCGTCGCTCCCGGAGCGGGCGCCTGAGCAAATACACCAACCGGCCAAACCAGAATCACGCTGGCGGCATATCCCACGAGCCGTCTCATCATTGCCCTCCAGTGTAGCCGAGCGCGAACCCATCGCGGCCCATACCCACAGCGCCGATTGGTATACTAGCTCAGGTTGTTTTGAGCGCACGGCAAGTGGATGGTCCCACCTTCTGCGTCCGCCGCCGCGGACAACTTCACACCTCAACTGAGGCCAGGTAGCTCAGTGGTAGAGCGCGGCCCTGAAAAGGCCGGCGTCGGCGGTTCAATCCCGTCCCTGGCCACCACTCTCGTTCGTTCTCAAAATCCCGTAGCCGCGTTCGTGCCGTTGAGCGCAGCGAAGTGGTATCGCCCGCGGCTCTCCGAAAGGCCGGCGTCGGCGGTTCAATCCCGTCCCTGGCCACCATTCTTGTTCGCAAAGAATCCCCTAGGCCGCGTTCTGGTTCTAGTGCGTAGCGCGCCAATGTCGCCGTGCCGGGCTCCTGGAGCGATCCTGATCGGATCCTAGCCGCGCTGTTTTTCCCGATAAAACCCAATCAGGTCCATGGACTTCGGTGGCGCCGCTCCCTGCTGCCGAAGCATGGTCGTCACCTGACCGCGATGGTAGCTGCCATGATTCACCACATGCTGCACCATCTGCCAGAAAACGTCCGATCGCGGAGCGCCGCGCATGTCCTTATACTCGATGGTGCGCTCGACGCCTGCCGGCCCCAGACTTTCGAGCACTTCGCGCATCTGCCGCTCCAGCCCGGCCCACTCGCTGCGCGCCGCATCCACATCGGCCATGCGCTCCGAGCCCTTGAAGCCGGTTGGCTGCTCGCCCTTCCACCGCGCCAACCAAATGGACTCGGCATCGCAGATGTGCGCAATGGTGTCGCGAATCGAGCTGAAGCTGTTGCCGAGCGGCTGGGTGAATTGCGCCGGAGTGAGCGCCGACACGGCGTCGAGAATCCGGTCGCGCGCCCAGTAGTTGTAGTCGACCAGGAGGCGGAGGTCGTCGTAGGTCATGGAAGTCAGCTTACGCGACCGGTCGATCGAGCGCTATCCGGTTGCATGCTGTGGTCCTGCCACAATCGGAGCATGGCCTTCCGCGCCCCGCCCCGATCCCGGGAACATTTCTCGTTGAGGCGGCGTAAACCCTGCGCTATGATAGTCAGTGCAAACCACATCCGGGCCATGGATCGGCGCGCGGAGCGGTTTGCCTATAGATCCCCCCAAGGCGGCATTCACGCCAAACAAGTATTCCGCTTTCTTCCCTTTTTGCCCGCTTTACGGGCTGACTTGTTCGCGCTCCTTTTAGGCCGGTAAGCGAGCCGCGCGAAGCTTGTCTTCAAGGGCTTCGCCCTCTTGGTTTGCTTGCTCCATCGGCGTAACCAAAAGGGCGGAAAGCGGAGCGGGTGGACGATGGATATCGATCGATCGAATACGCGCGACGCCAACGACCGGCTGCACAGTTGGAAAGAGATTGCGGTCTTCCTCGGTCACGGCGTACGCACCGTACAACGCTGGGAGTTGGATCGCGCTCTCCCGGTGCACCGCACTCCGGGAGGCAAGCTAGGTTCGGTATTCGCCTTCAGGAGCGAGTTGGCCCAGTGGATGACCGGCGCGGGACGCGATGCCGCCGAGCACGAGGCCTTCGATGGCGGGCCGGGCGTCTTCCTCTCCGATCCGCTCTCCATCCCCTCGACAACGCAGCCCGCCGCACCGCCCGCCGACGGAGCCACGCCGCCGGCGTCTGTCGATCGCACCAACTCGCCTGCGCGGCGCTTCTCTCTCGCTCATCATCCTCGACACTGGAAGCCGGCCCTAGGCGCGGTTCTTTTCATCGCCGTGGCCCTGCCGCTCGTGCTCTGGCTAGCCCATGCCCATTCGGTTGCGGGCAGCACCCGAGCGCATGTTCCTGACTCCGCTGCCGTGGATTTGTATCTGCAGGGCCGCTATTTCTGGGAGAAGCGTGACCCGGTCGATCTCGAACGTGCCGTCGATCTGTACACGCAGGCCATTGTCCGCGACCCGCAATATGCCGAGCCCTATGCGGGATTGGCCAACTGCTATAACCTGTTGCGCGAGTTTTCCACCATGCCGCCTGAAGAGGCCTACCCGCGGGCGCTTGCGGCAGCCAGGCGCGCCATTCAGCTTGATCCCAACCTCGCTGAGGCGCACGCTTCGCTGGCCTTCGTGACTTTTTATTGGAAATGGGACCCGGCAACCTCCGACCGCGAGTTCGAGCGTGCCATCGCACTCAAACCCGACCTGGCCGTAGCGCATCACTGGTATGCCAACACCCTCATGACCCGCAAGCGCACTTCCGAAGCGCTGCGTGAAATCGAGATCGCACAGCGTCTCGATCCCTCCTCCACTGCCATCCTCGGATCCAAAGGATTGATTCTCATCGTCGCGGGCCGCGAGGATGAGGGCAGAGCGTTGCTCCTGCAACTGGAGGCCACGCAGCCCGACTACCTTTCGCCGCACGTCTATCTCGCGGGCGAATACCTCAGGCACCGCGAGGCGCAGCATTTTCTTGCCGAAGAGAATTTCATCGTCGCGCGCACCGGCAGCGCAGTGCAGGCAGCGCTTGCCGCGGCCGCGGCGCGCGGCTATTCGAACGGCGGTTACGACGCCATGCTGCGCGCCATGCTCACAGTGCTGGAAAAATCTCCGCAAGCCGCCGTTGGCAATCACGTCTTCATGGCCAGGTTGTATGCACTGCTGGGCAGGCCGGCGCAGGCTCTGCAATCGCTCAAAATCGCGTACATCAATCACGAGCCGGGCGTTTACGGGCTGAATGCCGACCCTCCGTTCGACTCTCTACGCAGCAATCGCGACTTTCAGCAGATGGCAGCTCTCGATTGGCATCCGCCGGATCATTCCTCGTCGCCGGAAGCGATTTTGCCCGCGGTTGCAGCCTCATCCACCCCGCCCAAGAAATAGCTGCGGTCCTCGATGCAGGCCGCTTTCTGCACGCAAATCCTATCAAGGCGCGCGACTTATGATACTTTCGTGATATTTCGATTCCTGTCCCGTTTCTCAGGTCTTACGCAATGGCTCCGCATTGCCGATAGAGCTGGCATGGGCCTACAACTTGGGCTGATCTCCGGAGGTAAACGATGCGCACCAAATCCGCTCTTCTGGTGGCGGGCGCAGTCGCGCCAGGGCTGGGGTCGAATCCGGTTCTGGCTTCCGCCAGCAACTGTCAATTGCTGACTGCCTGCAAGCGCTGCCGGAGATAGTGCTTCGGTTCCCTGGCCGCTCGCCTCAGCGCCCAGGATCTCGCGCTTTCAATTGACGGTGAGAGAGACTGTCGTCTGGGCCGTGATATTTCCATTTGCGGCGGCGGTCCCGGTCACCGTAACGGAGTAAAATCCTAGGGTCGTTCCCGGATTCCCACCACCGCCGCCGCCTCCTCCGCCTCCACCACCACCTGCGCCACCTCCGCTGCAGCCCATAAAGCCGGCGATCACGACTACGGCCAGGACTCCAAGCAGGGCGCGCCTCACGCGGCGGCGCATGGGAATCGCGAACAGGAGCACAATCGCCAGCGTGACTTTTCCTCCACCGGCAAGAAAACGCCGCGGGCGGTCGAGAGCGGCAGAGCTCGCGGCCGTTGTGTTTACAGTCAGGGTCGCCGTGGCTGCGCTGGTTCCAGTGATGGTCACCGAAGCCGGAACCGAGCAGGTCGGCATATCGACCACATTGGTCATGCTCGTGCTGACCGCGCAGGTCAGGTTCACCGCGCCGGTAAAGCCGCCGGAAGGCGTGACGGTGACCGTCGACGACCCCGACTGCCCTGGAGCTGAAACTGTCACCGCGCCCGCGGATAGGCTGATAGGTCCAAGGACATTCAGCGATTGCGCTGTGGGAGTCTTTGCAGACGTGTAGTTTGAATCACCCGAATAGCCGACCGTGATCTGGTGCGTCCCGGCCGTCGTAAATACGTGTTGTGTGGTTGCGTAGAGTGCTGAGGGACTTAGCCCGCTCGTATACGTAGTCGGGTCGGTGAGCGCGACTCCGTTGTCGTAGAAAGTGACGGTTCCGGTCGGCGCGACTCCATATTGTGACCCGTAGACCGTTGCGATTCCGGTCGCACTTTGACCCACAACGACCGGATTACTTTGGGTGCTCTCAAAACCATACCCGTTGATTATCGGCACCGCTTGAGTTACTGCCACCGATGCGTTCGCACTTGTGCCCCCCGCGTAATTGCCATCGCCTGAGTAGGTGGCCGAGAGCGTGTGTTGCCCTACTGAAAGGAACGCGTAAGTCGTCTGCGCATCCGCCCAGGCCCACGGATCTGTTGCATCGTTTGGGTTGTACCCTGAACTCTCATAAATGGGTTGTGCACCCAGAACCGCCTGGCCATCTACGTAGAATTGGAATGTGCCGGTGGGTGCAACGCCGGTACTGTTCGTGGCGACTTGAGCAGCGATTTGTTCCTGGGTTCCATATTGGACCGGGGTCCCGGCGTAGCCAGCGGTGACCGAGGTGGACGCCAATGTAACCGTGAAGCTCGCCGCGCTGCTTGTGCTGGCCTCATAGCTGGCATCGCCCGAGTACTGTGCAGTCAGGTTGTAGCTTCCGCCCGGGAGCGGAGTGAGGCTGCTGTTGTACGGCGGCCACGAGGCTAGATTGCC
>JASHYS010000390.1 GCA_030042915.1 Acidobacteriaceae bacterium | reverse complement strand
TAAGGGAGACCATCGTATTCCCTACATTGACGACTTTCCAGGCGCGGTCATTCCACACCAGCGCGGCGCCGGAGTGAATGCTCTGCAACGGCGCGGAGGCTGGGCAATCGCCTGGCGCTACCCCACGGCGGATCGCTGCATCCCGGTCTTGAAATACCCGAACCTTGGCGGGTTCCACCAGTGGCTCGGCATGGAGGTCCACCTACAGGTGGCCGCTGGCGATCAAAAGATAGATGTCATCCGGAGTGGCGAATTCCGCAGTCTGCTGGATGAGGTCCGCCAATATGACCGGCGCCAACCGAACGCAAGCGAGGATCCTTTCCCGCCTTGCGCCTTCAATAGCCTCCGGATCGCCATGGAGGTAATCGTGAAGGAACAGAATGTTTCGCGGCAGCCGCCAGTGGATCTCATTCGCGCAGCGGACCTGGTAGGAGAGCCCGAACTGAGTTGCGTCTCGCTCTCCCGGAGGGCAACGCCACGAACCAGCTTCTTCCTGGCAATAGCGGTTCGGGTTGTGCCCGGTGAGCCGCTTAAGATCTTCTTCTGTCTTCCATTCCTCCCAGCCGGCGAAATCCTGGCGGAGAACAAAAACATCCGGCGTGTGACGTACGGATAAGCGCTTCCCTTTTGCGCTGTTGTAATCGAGCACGATTGAGGGCGGCTGGTCGTAGAACTCCAACGTGAGCGGGTCGTGCTCCATCGTGTAGATCGCCGCCAATTCGACACGGTGACTTTCAAACTGGATGGTCACGCCCATCTTTCGGCTCGGGTAAAGGCCGCTCACATTGGTGCGCCCACCACCCACGCGGCGCTCCGGGTCCGAAGACCGTATTTGGTCGATCAGTTTCCGTGCCGGCTCGTTGAGATTCAGCCGGCAACACCAGGCCTTCAACTCGGTTGGATTGAGTATAAAGCTCCCAAATCGAGCCCCGCTCTCTCGAGGAGAGCTTTTCACTGGTTCTGTTTCGAATCCTGCCGTTTCATTGCGTTTACGTAGCGCACCCCAGCTTCATTCACCAATTCCTGCAACTGGCGGCCGTTCTGGATTGCCGCGCGCACCTCTGGCGCCAACCGCTCCGGCACGTAGATGGAGAACCGTCGCTCACCTTGGCGCCCGTAGAGTGCATAACTGCTGTGTCCCTCGCCAGAAGCGCACGCCGGACAATTCGCGCGGATACAAGGTCCTTTGCGCAAAGACAGCGACCCGGTGGCAACCGGCCACAGCTTGCGGATGACCCCATCGAACCAGCGCTGGACATCCACGGGAGATTCCGTTTTCCTCATGTATATGTGAGACTATACATGTATGCAATGCAATTTGCAAGCAGTTTGTTTTTTGCCTGGGTGGTCGTCCTTGTGGCCGGGGGGACTTGTCTCTCTCTCCGTCTCGTCGCCGGAGCAGTGAAGACGATCAATTGCCAGCGCCAGCGATCAGCTTCGACTTCCGCTCTTGCAACACCGCTATCTGACCCCTCAGCCGCTTCAACTCCCGGTTAATGCGGGCGAGCTCCGTCTGCACCTGCCGGTCCCTCAGATAGTTGGCGCCATGCCTCTCCCGGACGAGCGCTTCGACCTCTCGCCGAAGAAGCCGAAGCCAGGGATTGCCGTGCATGGATTGCTGCTGGCAATGGAGCTTGCCCGCGCGGATCGCTCGGACGATTACCTCCCATGTCAGCCCAAACTCCTCCTGTGCGGTTTTATGGCTGAGCGTCGCCCCTTTGCGACGCCACTCCGATTCCAGATCGTCCATAGCCTCTTCTGCGCTCCGGTTAACTCCGCTTTATGAAGGCTGAGGCCTTCCAGCCATTTGCCTCGGATATTTCGGAGTGCCGGCGGCTCTCGGGAATGTCGGGAAGGCCGGCGAGATGGATCGCGTCGGCCTGGTGGTTCACGTAGGCTTCGAAAACGTAATCGTTCCAGCATTCCCTGGTTGGCCCGTATTTCATGTGGTGCTCGTAATCGCCGAAGCCAGCCGTGTCGGGGAAAGTACGCCGGAAGTATGCCAACCAATCGGCGAAGTCCGGATGGACCACGATGTATGGCGTGGTGAAGACGACATGTTCCGTGCCCCCCTGCGATCGGCGGTGGGAGTAAACGGACGTACCAGTTTTCGTTCTTCCGGCCGGCATAACCGGTCGGAACGATTGCGCGGTAGACGGCGGTGGTGACGAGGTCCTCAAGAACACTCACGTTGCCTTCTCTGCCGTGGTGGATGTAGAAGCCCATGCGCGAGTTCTGCATCAGTTGGATAAAGCGCAACAACTCGGGGTACATCCCGAAGGCCGCGCCTACCCCCAAGATAGTGGTGCCGATGGTCTCGTTGGCCGGCCCTGCACAAGCATCGAAAAATGCCCAACAGGTGAAGTAGGATTTGGTCAACGGGCTCATGGGCGGGGCACTCGGCACGTAGAGGTCCTCGGCCCTGGAGATGATGTCCGCGAACGGCGCCATCTCCTTCAATGCCGTGAGCTGCTCCGACATGACCGATACCTGGTTCTGGGCGTAGACGTACGCAGCATGATCGGGATGGAAACCCTCGATTGCGAGGCGGCCTACCGCCAGGCAGAAACGGGCATCCTTCTTGAGCAAGTCGCGCGATGCGCGGCTGAGCGTGCGCGGATCGGTGCGGCTCGTCTTGACAAATTCCAAGGCGAGATCGAGGAAACGGGCGTCTTTCGCCGCTGCAAACCACCGCCCGGGCTCACCGCTCGCTGTGGCCAAATCCAAGAGGATCTTCTTCTGGTCTTGGCCGGGATACTTCTTGACGATCGCCCGGAACGTGGCGAGGCCAGTTGATGATGCACTCGCGGTCAGGCCATACTTCTCATACGCCTCATTCACTCGTCCGAGATCGAGCAGGAGTTTCTCGCACGCCGCATCGATGGCTGCATCGGGTTGATTCAGGCCGCGGGACGCTTCTGCATAAGTCAACGCTTCACCCGTGCGCCCCTCGGACACCAACGCCTGCATGCCGAACTTGCGGTCATGCCAGAATGGAAATCGCTGAAGCGCCAGTACCTCAAGCAGTTCCTGATGGCGGCCCGCCGCTAGCAGGCTGTAGAGCCAAACGCCGGTTCCGCGGACATAGTTCCCGGGCCGCCGATCGGACCATGCCGTGCGCAGCAAGCCGAGGAATCTGTCCGCCCAGTAAGAGGCAACCTCACGGGAACCGCACAGCTCGCCCCACCGGCTCCCGACCACGGAAAGGTAATCGACGCCATCATCCTCGATTGCCTGCCAGAGGCAGTCCAACCATTTGTCCCGGGTCTTTCGGTCAGCGGGAGCCTCGATCGCGATCGGCAACAGTTCGCCCTGAGCCCAATAGACCGCACCGCCGAGAGCCCCGGATGAAGTATCGATGTCTTGGAAGGCCGGCCAAATCCTCTCCACCAGGCTCACGACACCGTCACCCGCGATCACAGGATCTGTTCTGGCGATCTTCTTGATCTCCGTAACAGCTTCTTTCAACCGCTGGCAGGCGAGGTGCGAGCCCCTCCATCCGAATGCCCGGGAACGAAGTCGGGCCTTGAATGCCCAAGTGTGTTTGGCAGCCATCGATGAAGATATTTTGGCATACGGTGACGTTTATGGCCGTAAGACAATGGAGGGGAGAATCGGAGAAGTTCGAAAACGCCAATGGACACCGCCGAAATCCTGCATCAGTTTGAGAGAGCCACCGGGAAGTTCGCACGCGCCGCCGTCGAAGCCGCCGTAGCGCAGCGGGAAGAGATTATGCCGGGGCTTCTACGCATCCTGGAGGATGCTGTGGACCGGGCGCCGCAGATCGACGCCGAGGGCGATTACATGGCGCATTTGTATGCCATGTTTCTGCTGGCGCAGTTCCGCGAAACTCGCGCTTACCCGCTTGTGGTCCGCTTTGCCTCGTTTCCCGGCGACCTGCTGGATTCTCTCTGCGGCGACTTCATTACGGAAGACCTCGGCCAGGTTCTTGCATCGGTATGTGGCGGTGAGTCGGCGGGTATTCAATCTCTGATTGAGAATGAGGCCACAGACCAATGGGTCCGAGGCGCAGCGCTCAGCGGTCTTGTAACGCTGGTGGCCGCCGGACAAAAGAGCCGTGATGAGATCGTGAGCTACTTCGCCGGTTTGTTTCGTGGCAAGTTGGTGAGGCGGTGGTCACACGTCTGGGATACGCTGGTCTCCTACAGTTCCGACCTTTATCCCGCGGAATTGCTTGAAGATATCGAGCGCGCCTATGAGGAAGGTCTGGTCGACCCCGGCTACATCGGCTTGGACGACGTCAAACGGGACTTGGCAGCGGGCAAAGAGCGCATTCTCGCGAGACTCGCAGACAATCCCCATCGACGCTTGGTGGAGGATACCGTGGCCGAAATGGGATGGTGGGCGTGCTTTCGAGAGGGTAGCCAGAATCGCCTGAAAAGGGCAGTCCAGCCTTCGGAAGATTCCAGGTTGAATCCTGTTCCCGCCTCTTCCCAGCTCAAGAGGGCAACGCCGAAGATCGGCAGAAATGAGCGATGCCCGTGCGGCAGCGGCAAGAAATACAAGAGGTGCTGCGGCGCCTGACTATGTATGGATCATGTTTTCTTCGACGTGCGCCAGACACTTTGCATTGCGCGCATGCCCGGTCATGCCGCCTCGGTCCCTTGAAGCCCCGGTTTTGACAACGGCAGTGTCAACGAAATTCTCTGGTACGGAACTCTTGGTATGATCGATCCCCGCGCTCCGTGGCTTAGCTGAACGAACCCGTACCGCTCCATGGTCTTCAGCGTTCGGGAGAGGTTTGACTTCTTTCGCCCGGTTAATTCAGCCAAGCGCGCAAGCGACTCGGGGTCGGACTCGGCGATGATCCCAAGCAAAGCACGATTGCGATCGGACAGAACCCTAGCGAAGCTCTCAACGGAGGTAAACCAGACCTTCGGCTCGCCGGCCGCCGGTCTGTATGTGCCGCGGGCAATCGCAAGCGTCCGGGCTTTCATCTCTTCGTAACTGGCAATTCCAACGCGCAGCGTCCTCATTAGATGACTCCCTGTCTTTCAATAGCTTGTCCACCTCGGTCCAAAAGTCCTCAACCAGCGTGGCCGCATCTTTGAATCGATAAGGCCGGACCGTTTCGAGTCGGTGTTTATGATCCAGAGGGCCGCGGCTCTTGCCACCTTGCGTCAACGAGGAGCACTTGGCCGTCGAGATCCAGCAGCCTCTCTGCGCCCGGATCTCGATCCCGCCAGCTCATCGTCATTTAGGTTATCATCTATTGATAACCTGCGCAACCGTGCATCTCCAGGGCCAGAGATCTGCGATCGCCCTAAAGATGAGCCTGTGAGGAAGCGCCGGCTGCCGCTATTCGTCGTCGGCGGGCTACTTGCGATTGGCTTGGCGGCCGCTTTATGCGTTCATTTTGCACCCTCGGCCACTATATGCTTAAACTCGCGTGGCACCGGTTGAAAACCGCGTTGTTGACTTTAATTAGTTTCTCCCCCACCGCCGGCCACGTTATGCTTTCACACGCTGCCACTTTATGCCTTAAGTGA
>JASHYS010000389.1 GCA_030042915.1 Acidobacteriaceae bacterium | reverse complement strand
TTTCTTGATCGCGGTGCAGCCGCGCGGATGGTTGCCGGCCAGGTTTCCCGCCCTTTCGCCGATGAAGCCGGCGAAAGGATGGAGCGCCCTCATCGCGGCCATGTGCTGGTGGAGCATACCAGCATCAATCCCAACAAGGCCGCGCACATCGGCCATCTGCGCAACGCCATTCTCGGCGACACCTTTGTGCACCTGCTGCGCGCGGCCGGGTACAAGGTTGACGTACAGAACTACATCGACAATACCGGCGTGCAGGTGGCCGACGTAGTGGTGGGCTTTCTAAATCTTGAACGAAAATCGCCGGCCGAAGTTCGCGCGCTGCTGAACGAACTGGGACGTAAAGGCGAGCGCATCGACTACTACTGCTGGGACCTGTACGCGCGCACTTCGCAGTGGTATGGCGAAGGGAGCGTCGAGGAACAATCTGCGCGGAAACAAATACGGCTTGATACTTTGCACGCCATCGAGCGCAGCGGCAACGACACGGCGGAAGTGGCCGAACTGATTTCGGCCGCGGTCCTGCGCCGGCATTTGGAAACCATGCTGCGGCTGGCGATTGAGTACGACTTTCTACCGCGCGAGAGCGAAATCCTGCACCTGAAGTTCTGGGAGGCGGCCTTTGAGAAGCTCAAAGATTCGGGTGTGTTGTACTTCGAGACCGAGGGCAAAAACAAGGGCTGCTGGGTGATGCGGCGCGGTGGTTCTTCAAAAGAGTCAGTCGAAGACGAGAACGGCGCGAAGGGGGAGGAGGACGCCAAGGTCATTGTTCGCTCGAACGGCACCGTTACCTACGTGGGCAAGGACATTGCCTACCACCTGTGGAAGTTCGGCCTGCTGGGGCGCGACTTTGGCTACAAGCGCTTCTTCACTTACCCCGATCACGAGTGCTGGATCTCAGCGGAACACGGCGAGCCCAACCATCCGCACTTCGGCGGCGCGACGGCCATCTACAACGTCATCGATTCGCGGCAATCCGACCCGCAGGCCAACGTGATTCAGGCGCTGCGCGGCATGGGTTACACGAGCCAGGCCGATCACTACACGCACTTCAGCTACGAGATGGTGGCGCTGACGCCGCGCTGCGCCGTGGAGCTGGGCTATGACGTTTCGGACGAGGACCAGAAGAAGCCGTACATCGAGGTGAGCGGCCGCAAGGGATTCGGCGTGAAGGCCGACGACCTGATCGACAAGCTCATTGCCGCCACGCACGCCGAGGTAGAGACACGGCAAACGGGCCGCGACGCCGCCGAGCGCCAGCAGATTGCCGAGCAGATCGCCATCGGCGCGCTGCGCTACTTCATGCTTAAGTACACGCGCAACTCGGTGATCGCATTCGACTTTAAAGACGCGCTCAGCTTCGAGGGCGAAACCGGCCCCTACATCCAATACGCCGTGGTGCGCATTCGCAACATCTTCCGCAAAGGGGGAACGAGCCCTGAAGCGGCGCTAGCGGAGTTCGCAGAGTTGGCGGGCGCTGCGCGCCGCAGCCTTTCGGACTACGCCAGTGGCGAGGGAAACGAAGACATCTGGGCGCTGTGGTTGCGCGGGGGGCGCTTTTCATTGGTTCTGGAGCAATGCATCGCCGCTTCAGAGCCGGCATTTCTGGCCAAGCACGCTTTCCAGCTCGCGCAGGAGTTCGCCAACTTCTATCATCGCCACCACATCCTCACCGAAGAGGACCCCGCGCGCAAAACGTTTCTGCTGGCCACGGCTGCCGTGACTTTGCGGGAACTGGTCCGCGCTTTGGCGCTGCTGGGCATTGAAAGCCCGGAAGCGATGTAAAGGCTGGGATTAGGGAACAGGGATCAGGGATTAGAAAGAGCTCGACGTCAATCTCTCTTGCGGCGCTGATGGGTTGAGGGGATATTCATGTCTTCGCGGTATTTGGCTACGGTGCGGCGGGTGAGCTGGATGCCCTGCGACTGCAGCATGGCGGCAAGCTGATCGTCGGTGAGCGGCTTGCCGGGGTTTTCGTCTTCAATAAGCTTGCGCACCTTGCGTTTGAGCACCAGCAGCGGCGTGTCGGCGCCTTCGGGCCCGTTGGCGCCCTCAGAGAAGAAGAAGCGCAACTCGAGCACGCCCTGCGGCGTGTGCGCGTACTTGTTGGCTACGGCGCGGCTCACGGTGGAGGGGTGAACCCCGATCTCTTCCGCGACTTCCTTGATCATCATGGGCCGCAGCGCCTCAACGCCCCTATCAAGGAAGTCCTGCTGGCGGCGGACAATCACTTCGCAGGTGCGCAGGATAGTGCTCTTGCGCTGCGCGATGTTGCGCATCAGTTGCAGCGCCGAGCGGAAGCGCTCCTTCACGTATTCCTTCACTTCCTTGTCGGTGTCGGCCGAAACCAGCATGCGGCGGTAGCGCTGGCTGAGGCGCAGGCTGGGCAGGTCTTCCTCGTTCATCGAGACCACCCACTCGCCGCCGCGTTTGACAAAGAAAACGTCGGGCTCAATGAGCCGCGTCTGCTCGCGGTTATACATGCGGCCCGGCCTGGGGTCGAGCGTGCGGATGAAATCGATGCCCGCGTGCGCCTCGTCAGGGGTCACCTGGGCGGCCCGCGCCAGATTCTTTACATCGCGCTTCTGCAGCAGAGGCAAGTGACGGTCCACAATCAGCGCCGCCACTTGCATAGCGCGGCGCCGCTCGTCGATCTGGGCCTCAGCTTCGATGCGAAAGCCGCGATGCGGGTCCTCGACGGGCTCCTCGACCGGCTCTTCCGATGGGATTCCATACAAATGGTCAAACTCTTGCTTCTGTGCGGCAATCTGCAGCGCCAGGCACTCGCGCAGATCGCGCGCGCCCACGCCGGTTGGATCAAGGCGCTGCACCAGTTCGACGGCGCGCCGCACCAGTTCCAGCGCCGCCGCGGGCGCATGGCCATTGTTCTCCATTTGAGTCCCCGGGACCGCACTCATGGCCGCGGCCAGTTCCTCTTCGCCGGCGGCCAGGTACCCGTCCTCGTCAAGATTGCCGATGACAAACTCGGCCGCTTCGAAAAGCTTGCCATCCAGGCTTAAAGCTCCCAGCTGCCACGCCAGGTGATCGGACAAAGTCGTAGGCTGGGAGAGAAAGTTTTCAAACGAGGGTTTTTCGCTATCCTCGTACTCCGGCTGTGTGCGATAGCCGGGATCAAGATACTCCTGGAAGTAGGTACCGAAATCGATCTCGTTAAAAATGTCCTTGGTTGGCGTGGCCGCTTCCTCGGCGGGCTGCTCCAAGCGTTTCTCGAGCCCTGACACGTCATCCAACATCGGAACCGATTCGTCAATCTCCTCCAGGACGGGATTCTCCACCATCTCGGCATCGATCATCTCCTTCAGCTCAAGCTTGTTCAACGCGAGGACACTGACCATCTGCATCAGGCCCGGGGTAAGGACCTGGCGCTGCGACACTTTCAAATTCAGCTTTGGCTGCAAGAGCGCCATAGATTTCAAGTGTCCCCAAAATCGGCTCAGTGGGAGTGTAACCCCGAGTCTAATCGCGTGACAAAAAGCTTAACGGAGAAAATGCTGCAATTCGAATCACCAATTCGAGTTATTTGTCCCAGATTGGTTTGGGACCCACCTTGGAATCTCTCTCTTGATAATCGTATCCCCGCCAGAGGCTCCCCTACCAAGGTGTTACATCCACGCCCCGCCGTCCGACGGCCCAGGCTGCTTTAACCCAACGAGAACCCCTCACCCAGGTAGATTCGCCGCACCTCCACGTCGTTGCCCAACTCGTGGGGGGTTCCGGAGCGAAAGATTCGCCCTTCGGCAATAATGTAAGCCCTGTCGGTAACGCTCAGCGTCTCGCGTACATTGTGATCGGTAATCAGGACGCCGATGCCGCCGGCCTTCAGGTCGAAGATGATCTTTTGTAGCTCCAGGACCGCAATGGGGTCAATGCCGCTAAAGGGTTCATCGAGCAAAATAAAATTGGGCTGGATGCACAATGCGCGCGCGATCTCAACGCGGCGCCGTTCGCCGCCGGAAAGCGCATAGCCGCGCGTGGTGCGGATGTGGCCCAGGTTCAGTTGGTGAATCAGCTTTTCGGCGCGTGTGCGCCGTTCCTGGTTGCTCATGGCCTGCGCCTCAAGCACGGCCAGAATGTTTTCTTCCACGGTGAGCTTGCGGAAGACCGATGGCTCCTGGGGCAGGTAGCTGATTCCGTAGTTGCGCGCGCGCAGATACATGGGCAGGCGCGTGATATCGTTGGCGTCGACCAGCACGCGCCCCGTTTCAGGCACGACCAGGCCAACGATAATGTAAAAGCTGGTGGTTTTGCCGGCGCCGTTCGGCCCCAGCAGCCCCACCACTTCGCCGCGGGAGATGGCCAGGTTGACGCTTCGCACTACCTGCCGTCCCTTGTAGCTCTTGCCGATTCCCTCGGCAATCAGTGTTTCCATTCGGCCACTTGACTCAGTTCTGCCGCTGTTTTGCGTGCGCCGGCGTCGCGTTCGATTCGGTGCGTGTCTCCTGCGCGCCGCCGCCTTCGATACTGACGCTATCATCGCCGCTATGGAAAATCAAAGTATCGCCGGTCACCGAGCCCTGCTCGGGATCGGTCATCCTGGGCGGCGCCGCGGCGGTGCCCGTCAGCACGTAGTCCTGGGTCACGCAGGAGTAAACCAATTGCGTTCCGGTGCCGCGCCGGCCTGGTGAGGTCAACACCACGTCCCCAGTCGCCGTGATGCGATCGACCTGCGCCTGCCCGCCTGCGCCGCCTTCGGGACTTCCCGCCGGCATCAGCAACAGGTCAACGGAATCGGAAGACGAAGTCGCGGTCGCGGTCTCAGCAACCACTGCGCCCGCTGCCCCGCCATGCATCACAGCGCGGCGCTCGGGATCGGAGTACCAAAGATCGCCGCCGCGCACACGGATTACGGAAGGCGTGGAAGGTTTCTGTTCGGCGTTGGCGGCCGCACCTCCGCCGGCAGAGTGCCCTTTGCCATTGGCCTCGGCAGGCCCGCCCGCGCTCAGCAGAACCGTCCGCACCGGTTCGGCGGGATCGCTGGTGTGCGCCTCCAGAGTTTGCCGATGCTGGTTGAGCACAATGACGGGTGCAGTGACCGAATTGGCCTGCTGCCACAGCCGCGCGTGGCCGCGAAACGCAGCTTCGCCCGTCGACTGGTTGAGTTCGGCGTCGGCCGCAATCACGTGCGCCGGGCCCTTGCCGCCCAGAGTCGTGCTTCCCAGGCTTTGCGCGGCCGTGCCGCCGGGCTCACCCGCGGCGGCGTCAGTCCCATTCCAAGTGGCTTTCACGTTGCCGTGAGCGAACGCGTCTCCCGACTGCTCAGATAAATCCATCCTATTGGCCGTCAAATTGATTCCGCCGTTGATCACGCGCGGGTTCACGGTGAGGTGCAGCCATTCCCCCGTGCCCTCATAGACAGCCTTTCCGGCGGTTGCGCGCAACGGCGGCGGAGGCTGCGCGCCGGGCTTGGCCGCCGCCTGCTGAACCAGCACTATATTGCCGTCGAGCTCGGCCGACTTCACGCCGGCTTGTTCCCTTGTTCCACCGGTTTCATCAAATTGCGCCGTCAGCCGTTCGCCAGTGGCGGTTTGCCG
>JASHYS010000388.1 GCA_030042915.1 Acidobacteriaceae bacterium | reverse complement strand
TGGTTTGTGCAACCAACACCAGGCTAGCGGCTTCGTCAAAATCCGATTCAGCGTAGAATGGAAGGATGCAGCACGAGCCACTCGGCCCGTAGCTCGCACCCGGCGGCAGGCCTGAAACATCTCATAGGTAGCCGCGCAATGTGGGGGCGTCACGGTTTCGACGGGATCGATTGCGGCATGGGAGGCATGTCGGGGTGTAGGCACCCGTAATCGCCTGCAAAACAAAAGTTGCCAACGACAATCTGGCACTTGCTGCTTAATTAAATAAGCAGCCGTTCGCCGCGGCTTTGCCTGTGGGCTGCGAGCGGGCGTCGCACAGCAGGCTGGTGGTTGCAGCTCGGTCCGTGTTGCGACCATGAGATCATCGGACTAGTTTCCGGCGCATCTTGTCCGTTCTTAAGCGCCGCGGAGCGAAACCCAAATCGAACCGGACACAGCATGGAATCTCCCGGCTGACAACGATTTCGGACGCGGGTTCGACTCCCGCCGCCTCCACCAGCCTTCGCCCTCTTCGAGGGCTACGGCTCGGCGTGCCAGCAGCCGAAGGCTGTCTCGCCGCAGCTTCAGCGGAGGCGGACGGCTCGGCGTGCCAGCCGACCATAAGATGTCTGATAAGCTTGAGTGTCCGAAATGGGCGAAGGCTGTCGCATCGGTTGGGAGGCGGATGCATCGTGAAATACGTCTATATCCTTCAAAGCCTCGCCGGAGAGCATTTCTACGCGGGGATCACCGACGATTTGAAGGCCAGACTTTTGAAGCACAACTCAGGCGCGGTAGCGCACACGTCAAGGTTCCGTCCGTGGCGTGTCAAAACCTACGTCGCGTTTGCTGATGAGGGGCGTGCAATTGCCTTCGAGAAGTACTTAAAGTCCGGCTCGGGACGCGCCTTTGCCAAAGCACGGCCGTAACAACAGCGTCGGGCAGTTCGCATGAACGCAGGAAAGGCCGCATCACGCCCCTTCGATGGGCGACGCGGCCTTTGGGTGGTGACGGATTTTCTTAAAGGATCGGGAATCTAGTAGTCAACCGCGACGGAGCCCACCTGTTCTGGCGCCTCAAGCGCGTTCATCAACGAGGACATCATTTCTCTTGCCTGGCGCTCGCGGCTGTGACGCGGCGCGGCCGCGAGGCTGGCTGCTCGGTACCGTGCGGTGAGCTCGCGATCGTTTTCGAGGAGCATCACGGCTTTTGCCAAGGCGGCGGGATCGCCGGCGCGCACCCACACACCCGCGCTCTCTTCGAGAACAAGACGGCTCGCCTCCCCTGGCGGAGCGGCCAGGATAATGGGAAGCCCCATGCCCATAGCTTCGAAGATCTTGGAGGGAATGACGGTGTGAAAAAGGGGTGCGTCCTTCAAGTGGACCAGAGCAACGTTGGAAAGCGCCCAAAAATCAGGCATGGCTTCCTTGGGCTGTGCAGGCACGAAGACAACATTTGTTAGGCCGGCCCGCAGCGTCTGGCCGATCAGTTGCTCGCGCTCGGCGCCGGGCCCGACGAACATGAATTTGGCCCTGGATCGCTGGTGGAGTTGTTTGGCGCAGGTGAGTACATTGTCGAGACCGTGTGCCATGCCCAGCGTGCCGATATAGGAGACAACAAAATCGCCCGGCTGGATTCCCCATTGTGCGGCGAGTCCGGCATCGCGAGGACGCGGCTGAAAGCGAGACAACTCAACGCCGTTTGTCACCACGGTCATCTTTTCTGCCGGAACTCCTCGAGCGACGAGGTTTTGCTTGAATGCCGTCGTCAGCACCACAATCTCCTGGGCGTGGCGATAGAGCAGCAGCTCCAGCCATTGCAGCAAGCGCAGCAGCACGTTCTGCTTCATGGCTCCGACAGCGACGATGGAGTCGGGCCAAAGATCGGAGACCTCCATGACAAACGGGACGCGACGGATCTTGGCCAGCAGGCATCCGGCAATGGCGGCGAACAGGAGTGGAGACGTGGCAGCGACAATATCGGGCTGGGGCTGAAAAAGGCCGGCGATGAAGGCGGGCAGCATGTACGAGACGTAGTCAATGCTGCGGCGAAGCGTGCCTTTGTTGGCGGCGATGAATGTCTTTACGCGGATGACGCGGATGCCGGAAAGAATCTCGGTTTGATACCACTTGTTTTGGTAGCCTGGGAAGACCTTGCCCTCGGGAAAGTTCGGAGCGCATGTGATCACCGTGACGTTGTGGTTCCACTTTGCCCAGTGGCATGCGCGTTCGTAAACGCGCGATGCCTGGGCGTTGCGCTCAGGCGTGAAGTTATCCGCGAAGAACAGAATGTTCATGAACGGGGGATCTCGGGGGAATGCGTTCGGCAGCGGGGCCAGACCTGCGCCAGCGATAAAGCCGAGGAAGTGCAGATAGACAGCCCCTTAGTCTCCAAAGGGGATTCTGGTGACGAATTGAACGGGGCAGCGGCCTTTCCAGCGCCCTACAACACTTGTGTTCGCTTCGCCCCGGTTGAATTCGGGATACCAGCAGGTCTTCTCTCTAGCGCATGCGAGGCGCCGATCGAGCTCGACGCCAACGGCTGAGCCGGGGTGGCGATGGAAAAACAGTTCGACCTGATGTTCGCGACGCGCTTCGACGGTGTCGGTGATGCGTAGTTCGGCGGCAAGCAGGCTTACATGGCGCCGATGAATGACAGGGTCCTTGAGGCGCGAGTAGCCATCGTGAGAAGCCGCAGCGAAGGTCTCATGGTTGGTGGTGACGTTGAGCAGGCGAGCGCGGCGAGCTACACGAAAGGCTGACCAGACTTCGCTCGAGTCCTGGCCGTCGATGCGTACGGTGTTATGGGCTGCCGTGCCCCTCTGAGCCTGGCGGTCCGCGCCGATTTCGTAGGTGGAGATGCCGGTGTTGACGAGCGCGCGGCGGCTGTCAACAGAGAGTTCGAAAGAAAGAGTATCGGCGTGCGCGTGGCCTGGCTGATAATCGGGGCCGATGGGCGCCGCATCGAACAATACCACAGCACGAGAGTTTTCGAGGCGAACGTAGCCGCTGTCGGAAAGCGCGCGCGGGCCCGGTTGAACGCCGAGACGCTCAGCGTAATCGAATACGCTGGCAGGTTCCGATGCGATGCCGAAAGCGGCATCATTGAAAAATGCAATCCGACCGTCTGGATGGATCATGTGGCGCAACCAGGCAAGCATGCGGCCGGCGACGTCGTCCCAGTCCGGCAGCAAACCCGGGTAGGCGCGGCTCAGGTTCACAAGGTCAAGCAGATCTTCGAGGACGAGCGCGTGGTACATAGGGCTGCGCTCGAAATGGCCGCCATCGGAGAGAATCTGTTCGCGGATCTCAGTGCCGAGGATCTGCAGGCCCTGTTCGAGCCAGTGACTGGTCTCGAAGAAACAGCCGGCGAATACAAGAGCTTTGGCATTGGCGAGAAGGTGGTTGGCGAGCAGCCGGTATTCGACGGTGCGTGAGAGGTAGCCGGCCTGCGCGGCAAGACTTTCGAGGGCCACATCGTCCAACACGTTTCCCGCAAGGCACCACTTGATCCAGTTGACGATGCGCAGAGACAGAGGGTAAGGGTCCCAGCCGATTCCGCAGCCAAATGGATTCTGTCCGATCCATTGGCGGATGAGTTGGGTGTTGGGTGCGGAAAGGTAGTGGAGATTGTAGAGCCACAGCTTCGGGATGGCGAGGTCGTTCCAGTTGCCGATGGGATGTTCCTGGTTGAGAAAACGGAAACGGCCCGGAGCGACCTGAGGATTCTCTCTGGAAATGCAGGCGATCCAGGGGCCTTGACGAGAACGAAGACGCAGGGCCAGGGCGGGCCGGAGGAGGCGCGGCCTGGGGCGGTATACCTGCCGATAGATCTGGATCGGCTTGAGGTAACGGACTGTGTTGAGAAGGCGAGAGGTCATCGCTTCAGTGCGACTCTGCCTGGAGCGTGGTGCGGCAAACTTCCAGCAGCTCTGGGAATGGGATGGGGGACGGGCCTCCGGCTCGAACGGCCTGAACGAAAGCGGCTGCCATTTTGCGTGCGCCTTTATTCTGGCGCCACAAGAAGCTGCGCTTGAACAGCGGGAAGCCGTACGCCTTGAGCTTGCGGAAGTTGTCAAGAACGATGATGCGGCCGGCCACGAAGATTTCAAGCCGCTCCTTGGGAAACGAGCGATGGCCAGTGGCGAAGTAGTGTATGGCGCCGATGGAGCCGTTCTGGTAACGGATGGAGATGGTGACGGTGTCGGCGCATTGGCGCACCGTTTTGACTTCTTCGGCAGGAGAGCCGGCGAGGAAGCGGAGCAGATCAATGAAGTGGCAGGCCTCGCCGAGGATGCGGCCGCCGCCCTGTTCGGGGTGATGGGTCCAGTGATCGGTGGGGATCTTGCCCGCGTTTACGGTGTAGACGAAAGCGCGCGGTCCTGGCGTGGTTGCGAGCAGCTCGCGGACCCGAGTGATGTGCGGAGCAAAGCGCCGATTGTAGCCGGCCATCAGAAGGCGCGGCTCGGGGAGGTTGTAGTACACCTCCTCGATGCGGGCGAGCTCGTCTTCGCTGAGAGCCAGCGGCTTCTCAACGAAAACGTGTTTGCCGGCTTCGAGTGCACGGCAGACGAGATCGGCGTGGCTATTGTGCCGGGTGGCGATGGCGACTGTGTCGATAGCAGGATTCGAGAGGATGAAATCGATATCGGTGGTGGACTGTTCGAAAGCAAATTTGCGGCCGGCGTGTACCGCGGTGAGGCCGCCCCTGGAGGCGACCGAGACCAGGCGGGCTCCGGATTTCCGGAAGGCCGGGATGAGAATCTTCGAGGCGTAGCCTCCGGCGCCGATGAAACCGACAGAAGCGTTCGAAGGCACAGGGTTCCGGGCAGGCGCGCGAACTTGAAGGGTGCGCTGGAGAAGCTCTTCGTCCGATTTGTCGTTCGAGAATCGAAGCAGGATACCGAGATGGAATTCATGGCTTTCGAGGAGTTCGTACGCCTCGAGCGCGCGTTCGAATGGAAAGCGATGAGTGATGAGCGGCTCCACATCGAGGCGGCCGTCGGCCATCATGTCGAGGACAGCTTCGAAGTTGCGCTGCGCCGTCCAACGGACGTACGCATAAGGATAGTCGTGGCCGGCCTGCTCGTAAGCCGGGTCGTAGCGTCCCGGCCCGTAGGAACATGAGACCTGGACGCTGAGCTCCTTCTTATAGAAATCGTCGCGAGAAAGCTCGAGGCCGGTGATGCCGACGAGTACGATGCGTCCGCGCTTGCGGCACATGAGGGCAGCCTGGTGAACGGGATCGCTGGACTTGGTTGTGGCCGCAATCAGGACTGCATCGGCACCGCGCCCGGCCGTGAACTGCTCGACAGCCGAAATAGGGTCCTCACCAGCAGAGAGGTCGACGGTGGCAGCACCGAAAGAGCGCGCGATCTGGAGCTTGCGCGGATCGAAATCGGTTCCCACGACGCGGCAGCCGCTGGCGCGCAGCAGTTGGACGGTGAGCAGGCCGATGAGGCCGAGCCCGGAGACGACGACCGTTTCGCCAAGAGCCGGCTGCGCGAGGCGAATACCTTCGAGGGCGATGGCAGCGACCACCGTGAAGGCGGCGCATTCGTCCGTGACACCGTCAGGAATCCGGGCGCAAAGGTTTCTGGGCACGCTGACGACTTCGGCGTGGGGACCGTTGGAGACGACGCGATCGCCGCGACGGAACTCGGTGACGCCAGGGGCAACTTCGAGCACCACGCCGGCGTTGGAATAGCCCGGAGCGATGGGCTGGTCGAGCCTGGCGCGAACGGACTCGACAGTGGCGCTGAGGCCGTCGGTGCGGAACTTTTCGAGCACCTGCCGGACCTTGTCGGGCTGCTGACGAGCCTTCTCGAGCCAGTTGGCTTTGCCAAAGTCCAGAAGCATGCGCTCGGTACCGGCGGAGATGATCGACGCAGCAGGACGGATCAACAGACTATCCCGGTCCGGCTGCGGGGCCGGGGCTTCTGCCAGAGTGGTGGCGCCGTCTTTAATGCTCTGAAGCAGTTGAAGCATAACTTACGTCAATTACCCGTATGAAATGAGGGCTGCTTAAGGTAAGCGCGCCCCATCAACCAACGCACGCGGCAGGGGCTGATGAATTCCAGCGTTCCTGAGCCTAAGTGACTTAGCTATATGCTGCACTGGTTTTATCCTTAGCAGCGACGAGAAGTCTTAATGGGCCATAAATCCCATCTTCACCGCTGAGCGTCCAGCCTGACTCACTCAACAGTTTCTTCCATCTCCTGGATGAGAGCCTGGTGTTCGAAAGTCGAAGATACTGGGTGCGATGGATCATGCCGATCCTTGTATAGAGACCCCTGGCGAAGATTCTCTCGAGGCGTTCGACCCAGCGCAATGGATGCGCTATGTTCGGGACCGTGATTATCAGACTTGCGCGGGGGCTCGACATGCGCCACAGCTCAGCCAGATAAGCCTGGACGTTACCGATATACTCAAAGACGCTGGATGCGATGATGGCATCAAATGTCCCGTCAATTTCTAACGGAATCGTCGGGTTGCAGAGGTAGAACTTAACTGTGCTCGCGCGAAATCGAGATCGCGCCTGCTCGATCATCCCCGGGACAACATCTACGCCCGTGACCTGATAGCCAAGAGAGGCACAAGCATGGGAGATGTCGCCCGATCCGCAGCCGAAATCCAGGATATGCTTGCCGATGGGGACATGGTTGGTAAGCGCCGTCAGCAGCCTTGGTATGCGCGTGGCCATCTTTCCATTCGGGCCGTAGTTGTTTCCCCACCTGGATGACACCGCTTCAAAGTGCTCTATGAGCGGCGACGTCGCCGATTCCGCGGTTTCGGCAATTCCTGCGCCAGCCGCTGGGAAAATGGACGATTTCTGTCGAGAACCTGGACCAAACGTTTGATCAATAACTGCTGCGAAGGCATGGGCCGCATCGATTATTGAGTAGCGCCGGGACACAACGAATCCTTTCTTGACGAGCTCAACCCTGTCTCGGTCGTCGGCAACAACGCTATTGAGGACGTTAGCAATTTCTTGAGGCTTTCCGGGATCGAAGTAGACGGCCGCATCGCCAGCGACTTCGTGAGCGTAGGGGAGATCGGATGCTGCAACCGGGCATCCAGCCACGAGCGCCTCCGCTATGGGCATTCCGAATGACTCAAATAGTGATGGATAAACTGTAACATCCACATTCCTATATGCGAACCATATTTCCGACTGTGAAAGGTTGCCCAGGTACTGCACATTCGCTGCTAAGTCGAGAGATCGAACCAGCTCCCGCAGTTCCTTCTGTGGTTCGATGGTGAGAAGCAACATCGCTTTGGGGAATTTCTTTTTTACCTGGGCGAAGGCAGTGATCAGGTTTCGATGATTCTTATGCGGGTAAAATGCCGAGGAGTAAAGGAGCCGCGGCGCGCCGGCCGCCAGCGCTTCTGATATCCGCGGACGTACAGTTCGCGGAAGGGGCTTTTCAGCAACTCCGCTGGGGACAACGAAGACCTTAGCCTCGAGTTCCGGAATTAAACGCAGCATTGCGGCGCGCATGACCTCAGTTTGCACGACAACAGCGTCGCTTGACCGTGCGCCTTTGACGATTGCCCGTCGGAGAAACCGCAGGCGAATAGTGCCGCCCGCACTCCTACGCACCTTGCTCAGATTTGTAACAGCAAGGAACTGCTGACAAAAAACCAGCTGCGGGATCCGCGGGTGCGAGCTGCCAATATTTGCGAAACTCACGATGCCGTCCAAGCCGATTCTCGTAGCAATGCGCGGGAGACGACTCTCGATCCACAAGAGCCGGCCGAACATGCTGCGTGCATGGGCAATCTCGTGGATATGTAAGCGCGGCGAAGGTCCAGGGTTCTCAAAGCTTCGTTCATCCCTCGGCAAAACGAACAGATGAATCGTCCAGTCCGGCCGGGCATTCAATAACTCCGGAATGGTGTCGAGCAAAATGGTCGCGCCGCCGCCGTGACTTATGCCTACTGCATCGATGCCGATTGTCATCTGCGCATTACCAAGTAATCGACTGTCGAGCCAACGATACTGATTGAAGGTAGTGGCCGCAGTTGATAAATGGTGAGAGTGCATTGCAGCGAGGTAGTGCATTAACACGGAGCCCAAATCAGAAGCTTCTATCCGGCGAGAAGGGATGAATAGACCTCAACATAGCGAGCAGCGACCACCGAGGGAGAAAAGCGCGCGACATTCCTATCTCCTTCCTCGATGAGTCTGCACCTGTAGGCCTCGTCGCGGATGACGCGATCTATACCGCGCCGGATGTCCGCAACACTGTATGGATCTACCAAGCATGCTCCCCGGCCCGCTACTTCGTTCATCGGGGGAAGGTCGCTGGTGACCACGACTCGGCGTGTAGCCTGCGCCTCGATGATGGGCATGCCGAAGCCTTCGGATAGCGAAAGAAATGTGACGACATCAGCCTGCTCGTACGCCTTCACGATATCTGAATCGCTTACTTCGCCGGCGTTTTCGTAATCGATCTGGAGGCGGCGAAGAAGAAGCCGCTGCGCCTCGCTGAGCCGGCCGATTACATGCAAGACGCAGTCGCAGCCATGAAGTGCTTCGGCCAGCCGTTCCAGATTTTTGTGGATGCTGGTGCCAATCTGCAAAATCCTGGGACGCCTCGCGTCAAATCGCTTTGGTTTCGGTTCGAAGCCTGCAGGAAGGCAGTCCGGAATTACGTGGATTTTCTCCGCGGCGAACGGAAACATGCCAGCGAGCCGGTCTCTTGTACATTTCGACACGGCGGTAATTGCGGCTGAACGATTGAGGGGCCAGTTGAAATAAAGCCAACGATACAGGGCAGCTTTAAGACCGGAAAGCCGCTCGATATGGTTAAGATCATGGATGGTGAGGACGGTGCGACGGCCAGTGAGACCCAGCGCGACATAGTGAATGTCGCCGGCGATGTGATTGATATCGGCTTTCGAACACGTGGCGCGCCAGATTCCGTTCGGCAGCCAGAGCGGGCCTTCGGCTGGAGTGGGGCAGTGTACGGAAAATGCGTTCCACTCCCGGGGCAGGGCACAGCGAACGGCAGCGAAAATGCGCTCGATGCTATGCCGGCCAGGCCCCGGTGCGCGTTCAAAATACGCCACAGTTGGAGCTGATGCGCTCACTCGGGACCTACCAATCTGTCTTGCCGTTGTCGAAACCAACCCGGCTCGGATTCATCCCATGCATGCGCTGCCGGGGGATTCGTTGTCGCATATTCAAGAGCAGTCAGAATTCCGTCGACAGTCTGCTTGATCCCCCATTTCTGAATGATCGCCTTCGACTGTTCTCCCATGGTTCGGCGCAGGTGCTGATCACGGAGAATTTTCCGTAAAGAGCCGGCAAGCGCTTCGATATCTCCAGACGGATAGACGAATCCATTGACACCGTCCAGCACCAGATCGCGAGCAGAGCCAGCGGCATTCGATACCACCACGGCCAGACCCGAGCACATGGCCTCGTTCACGACCAGCCCCCAGGGTTCAGACGAAGGCAGCACAAAGACATCTGCCATCGCGTAGCATGCTGGTAATTCTGTTTGATTACGGAAACCGAGAATGTGTACTCGCTTGAGATGGCGGTTGACGATGAATTTCTGCATCTCGGCTTTGAGCGGACCATCGCCGACGAAAGCGAGAGAGGCCTTTGGAGCATCGCCAAGCAGGGCAAAAGCCTTCAAGAGATCCATGGGCCTCTTGTAATCTGCAAACTTGCCGCAAAAGAGAACAAGCGGCAAGTGAGGATCGATCCCCATCCCCTCGCGCTGCCGAACTATTTGCGATGCGCACGGGCTCGAAGCCGCTCCGAAAAGCTCGTTGTCGACCGAAAACGGGACGAAGAATATCCTTTCAGGCGGTACGCCATAAGCCGCATAAAAATCCGCGTTATTCTGCCCTATTGCCAGAAAGGCCGCTATCCGCCGAAAGAGGCGCTCCAGAACGATGCGCTTTGCAAAGCGTTTGATGCCCCTCGGTTCTTTCAGTCCGCTGGAATCGCCGCGGATCAAAATCGGCAGACCCAGTCGGCGGCATTCCCGAAATGCCAGCCAGCAGGTTGCCAGGGACCAACCGTGTATCCAAACTGCGTCGAATCTTTGCTGCCTGAGCGCTTTGCCAATCGCGGGGTTGATGCATCCCCAAAACCGGTTTGGGGCAGGCTTCGGGCTGGTGTTTTTGAGGAAAGCAGACTTGTAGCCATCGAGCAAAGGGACATCCCAGGCAAATTCGGCGCCAAACATTTCATCGCGATGGGCGCCTGCACCATAGGACGAACAGAAGAAAACATGAAGGTCCACTTTTCCGGATCGAGCTAATGCCCGGAAGAGTGGCGCCTGATACTGGATCGGGTGCGACGCCAATACGGCAAGGCGGTACTGGTTCGCGTCCGAGCTTTCGGCTGCGCTTTCACGGCTATCGAGGCAAGGCTTCATTTTGCCGATACTCGAGAATGCAGTCTGTATCAGGAGTTTCATTTCGCTCAGACAGGAAATGATCCAGGATCGTCGCCATCCTGTGGTCCCAACTGTGTTCTGCCTCCACTCTTTCCTGGCCCTTCGCTGCAATGCTTTGCCGCAGGGCCGCGTCGCCGAGCAAACGATCGATCTGTTCGATCATTTCTTCGGCGCTGCTGAAGCATGCGCAATCCTGCCCCGGAGTGAAGTACATTTCCAGGTCGGGGGTTCGTTCGTGAAGCATCAGTCCACCGCTAGCGGGGATATGAAATGTCCGTGAGGTAATCAGATCGCCCGATGACGAACCGTGCCGCTGCTCTGAGAGAATGGCGAGGTTGATTTTCGAGCAACCGATGGCGATCGCATAATCGATGCCATGCACTCCCCGGAATTGTACGTGCCGCTCCAATGGCGTACCGCGCCGCATGCTTCGCCATTGGTCTCCCCACACTTTCAAGTCGATTTCAGGCCGCAAAGTTGCAATTTGCTCCAGCAGCGCTTCCTTTTTGGGCGACCATGTGCCAATGAACGAAACATCGCACCCATATTCAACTTCTTCTCTCTTTGTCGGTTTGCGTGGCCGATGAACGCGAAGGTCGAAGGCGTGCGGAAGAAAACTCACCTTGGTCAAGCCGAGACGCTCTTTAAAATCATTCACGCCGAAAGTCTTCGTCGTAAAAATCCAGTCATATTCCCGAAGCGCTTCGGGAAGGTATGGTCCATGAACCAAATACGATACGTCGGGATAGAAGCAGTAAGTCTTTGTTCCCGTGCGCTTGGCACTTTGCAGTGCCTCTGCAGTCACCCATGGGCCCTTGAAGACCAGCAGCAAATCGGGACGCCGCCATTCCACCTCTCTCACCAGGTTTCGATTAAACTCTGCAACCGCTGCTTTGCGCAGGAGCCGGCCGGCGACGCGCATCGAAATGCTGGTCCAGCGGCCCGGCACATACTCGCTTTCGGAGAGCGAGTTCGCCTGCGCACCTAAACGAAGACACGCATCAAAGGCGGAGAGCCCGGTGCAGCCGAGCCAATTCTCGCGCACGATCAAAACCTTAAGCCCCTCGTAGTCTCCCGGAGCCTTCAATGTTTTTTCGCGCTGATCAATCCCAACGTGCCGATGAACTGTAGACTGGACAACCATCGCAGACTTGACTTTTGATCGAAACCCGATTCGAAATAGCGGGGTGCGGAGAAGATATTGAACCCTGCCCTGGCCAGTGCGGCTCGGCACTGCCCGGCGGTCCAGATATTTCTTTGAATCGCGAAATGCGGCGCGCTTTTGCCGTATCTTAGCTCTGCGTAGCGCCGCCAGATGCTGTGACGATTCGCGAAACTGAGCAGGAGAATGCCTTCCGGAACGAGCAGGCTGTTTATCCGTTCGAGAAACTCGTATGCATCGGGCGAAAACTCAATCACACTGGAGCATACTACACAGTCGAAGCGCTCACGTGCTTGCTCCAGCCAGGCATCTGTGATGAGCGAGTATGTGGTCGCGGGTAACCCGATCTGTTGAGAAACGCAGCGGGCCGCGTCCAACATCCGCTCTGAAATATCCACCCCATGGGCGGCGTAACCACACTCAGCCAGCATTCTCGTGATTCGCCCCGGGCCACACCCATAATCCACAATCCGCGCGCCAAGGCTTACATGCCGGCGCGCCTCTGCCACAAACAACTCGCCTCGCAAATAACGGCCGTGGCGAATCAAGTGATCGGTGCAATTGGCAAATTGAAGCGCTGTGCTGTCGAAAAGCGCAACCGCGGCTTCCGTTCCTGCAGCGCTTTCATCGCGCGGGCGTGTCACGTAAGTGGTGTCTTCAGTCAAACCGGTATGCCCTCGATCGGGCC
>JASHYS010000042.1 GCA_030042915.1 Acidobacteriaceae bacterium | reverse complement strand
AGACAAGAAGGAAGTAAAACAGGCCGGCAAAGAACAGGATAGAGACCGCATATGAACCAATGAGCATGGCAGTGCGGGGCTCCTGGCCATGCAGCAAAGTGAGGGCGTCGCGGGCTACCGTCGTGAGCAGGTCTAGCGCTGTAAAGATCAGAGCAGCGAGGGTTGCCGTCTTCATGTTGCCTCCTTGCGTGGTGGTTTGCAGAGCCTTCGAAGCCCTGCCCGAATTGAGTTTTGGGGGAATTGACCAGTAATGTAGCACCTTTTCTGCAACCCAAGGGCGATTTCTTTCTTGCAGGCTTAGGTCATCAATGAAGCTTAGCTAAGTAATTCTTATGTAGATACTTACGGCGGACTCCAATCGAGGTCACTGACTTTTCCCCGATTGATCTCTGCTGCAGCTGTCAATTGCCGCCTTGATCGAGTCGATGTTTTCTTCAATGAGGGGCTTCAATTGGCGATATGTAGCCGGTGCCGGATCTTGTCGAGGTTCGACAAAGATAAAAGGTTCGTTCCCACATGTGGGATAGATCGATGTTCCAATGACGTCGCCGCCAGGCACGGCTTTGCCGTTTTCATTGAGCAGCGCGCGTTTTTCCAGACCTAGCATCTTCTCAAGCGACCTTTGATTCACCTTTCCTTTTTCTGCAATGAGCCGCGCCGCGTGGTTCAGCTCAACAGGGTCGGTTACGTTTCTGAAGGGATCGAACAGGCTACACCCCGAAAGGATAGGCAGCCAGAGCACAACTATAATCATCCGCTTCACAGTGCTAGCACCTTGATCAATCCAATCTACCAGCTTTTATGAAAAGAGCCGCCCTGAAAAGGCCAGGCATCGGCGGTTCAATCTGTCCACGGCAGCACAGAGGACACCATCTGCCTCCGAGCCATCGGGTGTTATCGGGACTGGCCGCGCCTGGGGGAGTAGTCTTTCATTTCCCATTTGCGTGATGGACATTCGGAACGCTTGAGCCGCTTGTTTGCAGAGGCTTCGCGGTTTGTCCCTCATCCAACCTGATTCGGGACGGCAGACATAAACGAGAAGCCGCGGAAAACACTCATCAGGAGTGAGCGCGAAGTATACAATTCGAGGCAAATTCCCGTTGCCAGGAAAATATGCAGAGCCAAGTCCTGTCATTCATGTGGGACCGCGCATCCAAGAATCCACTCTGATACTGAGACGTTGGGGTCCAAGGTATTGATCGCATCTGCGCAGGCATTCAGCACAGTTAGTAGGTTGCCGCGATGGAGCACGAGACTTCTCCCCGAAGCCGATTAATGGGCGTTGCCGGGCCGTGGTTGGCGTGCCCTGCGCGGGTCAGCGCCATACTGGTTTGGCCCCTCATCTCCTCGGAAAAAGCCCACTATGATCCAGGCGGGTGTGAAGATTAGACTAACCAACACGAGCATTCCGGAGTGATCCAGGTCGTGCCATCGCTTCGCTCCCGTCGCCAACACCAACCACAGGCTCAGGCAGAGGAGGCCAATGAGCAACACCTTCACGGGAACTGAGGGATTGCGGACGTTCATGGAAGCTCCCAGGGCCGCCTCAAACGCCAAAAAACCCAGGATCGACCGCACCCAATACGCCAGTCTGTTGATGCGCCCGGCGAACGAAAACCAGTGGGGCTCCGTTACGTCGGAGACTTCGCCAAGTGACCCAGGGCCCCGCTCGTCCGAATTCAGGCCAAGCATAGACATCGTTTGCTCCACATTTGCGGAGGCTCAACAAAGCACAGCAAGGGAGTTTGTCTCTCAACCGGGATTTCCATTTGGCTTCCCGATCTTTCGCAGCTTACTTCACGCCCCAATCGCCGCTAACCCAAGCTTCGAATTGTGTACAACACAAACCCAGCAACCATTGCAGCTAGCAACGCGGCTACGAACCAAGGCATAAAGCCCATAAGAATAAGCATGAGTATTAAAGAACCTAACCATATCAGGAAAATGAGCACCAATAGATTTCTACTAAGTTCTATTGTTGGTGCCCAAAGCTGATAAAGGTTTTTCTTCAACATGAAGCCCTTCAGATTGCGATACTCTACTTCCATCCAATCATCCGAACTAATTGGCTCGAAATTGCTCCAAATACCGAAGCGTGCTCCCTTCTGAAGCTCGAACAAAACCGAAGAGTTGATGTCCCTCATCTCATAAATCACTCCCAAAGGAGAGAGAAGCTCTGCCTCTTTTCGTAACGTCGCATCGTCATCAGAGATATAGGCATCTTTGCCATTGGATAACTTTATGCAGTACCAAGGCAGCTGGTCCTTATCCTTAGATATCGAAAAAACGTCAAGGCGAGTTCCAATGGGCGCCCCCTCGCCAATTGGACGATGCTTTTTATCCACAAACTGAGCGTCCCTTGAAACAACTTCGCAGCGATTCGGTGCCACGGGATTATCCCCTTGAGGACATCTTCTTATTGTCCGGAAGCGTTTCGGCTGCGACCCAATATACCAGCGATTGCCTCAGTTGGCGATCTTTTTGCATTGGTTCCAAGGTCTAAGACGCAAGCGTGCGTTACGCCGGTTGGCGCATGGCCTCGAGGGCGGTGGTGAGGTCTTTGCCTAAAGTTTCCTGTGCTTCGACGGAGAGTTTCTTTCCCTGGCTGGTGAGGTAAAAAACGTCGATCGCGGTCTCGCCCTCGGTATCGATGAAGGCCACTTCGATGTTGCAGTGATGGGTGCTGAAGGTGAGAGCCATCTGGCGAAGCAGTCCGGGCATGTCCTGCGCTACCACCTGCAAGAGCGTGGAGTGGGTCGACGAATCCGAGTCGAATTCGAGCCTGGTTGCAACCTCGACCTTGAAGTTGGTGGGGTGGTAGAGATGGCGGCGGGCCTTGAGCAATTGCTCTACCTTGGCTTTTTGCGCTACCACGTCGTGAACATTGGCCAGGAAGCGATCTTTTTCGGTGGGATTGAGCTCGATGGTGCGAAACACGTCGGAAAAATGAAAGCTGTCGACAATCACTCCGGCATCGTTGGAGTAGGCTCCGGCGCGCACAATATTCATGCCCCATGCAGCCAGCACGCCCGCGACGTCGGCAAAGAGCCGTGAGCGGTCGCGCGTGATCACGGTGAGATCGAAGAGCTGGCGATTGGGCCGCAGGTCAAGCTGCACCGCGTCCTGTTCAAGGTTCAGGGCCATTTGAAAATGATTGCGAATCTGCTCGGGCAGGCGGGTTTGCAGGTAGCGCTGCGGCAGCCCCTCGAGAAATTGCTTCAGTGCGGCGTGCTGCGCGGAAGGCACCATGGAACGAATGCGATTCAATAACGTGGGATCGATGGCAGCGTGATAGCGCGTCTCGTCCACGGAGCGGTCCATGAAGTTCGAAGTTGAAATATAGAATTGCCAAAGATTTTCGGCCTTCCATGGCGTCAGGGCGTCGGGGTTCACGGCTTTGATGTCGGCGAAGGTCATGAGCGTAAGCATCTTCAGCAGCTGCGGGCTGCCGATCTTCTCAGAGAACGCGCGCACGTTGTCGAGATCGAAGATGTCGCGCCGCATGGCCGCCGACATTTCCAGGTGCAACCGAATCAGCTTGAGGATCGATTCCCGCTCCTCGGGGTCAAAATCGAGCCGCGCCAGGAAGCTGTCGGCCAGTTCCACGCTCTGCCCGGCGTGCTCGCCCGTCCGGCGCGCTTTGCCGGTGTCGTGCAAAAGAAGCGCCAGAAGAAAAAGGTCGAGCCGGTCGATCTCAGGGAGCAGTTGCGCCAGGCGTTGCTCGTACTCGTGTGCGGGTTGCCGCAGGCTGTGTACATTGTCAATGGTCAAAAACGTGTGCTCGTCGACGGTGTAACGGTGATAGCTGTCGCGAATGACCAGCGCGTCGATGCCGTGAAACTCGGGGATCAGCATCTCGAGCACACCCAGCGCGTGCATGGTGCGCAAGGCACGTGCCGCGTGCGGCCCGATGAGCACCTCGCGCAGGGCGTTCCACAGGTACGGGCCTTCAGGGATGGAGATGGCGAGGACCGGCAGCGCGTCGGTAATGCGGTCCTCGGCGGCTTGCGACAATGTATACCCGTGCGTGGCCATCAACGAGAAAATGCGCAGGATGGCCGCAGTGTCGTTGAATTGCGCACCGGGCTGAATGTCGATGCGGCCCTGATCGAGCAGGAAATCGGTTCCGGCAATGGGCGTGCGGCGACGCCGGAACTGCCGGTAAAAACTGACCGGCGCAGGCAGATGCTCCATGAGCAACGCGGCGCGGCGGTAAATGACGCGCGCGTGCCGGTAATAGGTGCGCATCCAGTACGAAGGATCGGCGGTGCCGCGCGTTTCAAGCCCGATGGAGCGCGCCGCGGCCTCGTCCTGCGACTGCCAGTCGAGGATGTTGTTGTCGCGCCCGAAGCGGAAATGGAGGAAGCATCGCGCCGCGGCAAGAAAATCGAAAGCCGCCTCGGCGTCGCCACGCGCACTCTGGAAGACGCCCCCGCGCTGACGCGGCCACTCCTTGGTCTCTTTGAGGTGAAACAGGACCGCAAACCAGACCGCAAGGTGGTAATCGCGCAGGCC
>JASHYS010000387.1 GCA_030042915.1 Acidobacteriaceae bacterium | reverse complement strand
GGGGGCGCTACCGGCGCAGTGAGAGCTGTGATGCGCTCGCTGCGCGCCTACCTTGAAGGCAACAGGGAAGAATGTCTTGACGCGATTGTGAGTGCCGAGGATACCCTGCCTGCTGACCCGGAGATATTGTTTTACGCTGCACGCCAGCTCGCCCGGATCAACGAGACCTCGCGCGCCATATCATTTCTCTCAAGAACGCTTGACCGCGGATTTCTGTGCACGTCTGCGGCTGGGCGCGATGCATGGCTGGCTTCGCTCCAATCCGACCCGAACTATGCGCCGTTCATCCAGAAAGCTGAACAGTGCCGCCGCGAAACGCACGCGGCTTTCCTCGCGGCCGGGGGTGTCGAGGTAATCAGCATCGCCTGACTGCGTTTGGCGCTCCATCACCCCAATGGGCGAGCACCTGTCGGTGCATCACTGCTGCTGCTGCATCTGCTGCATGTCGCTGAAGGGAATGGCAGGCTCAGGCGGCCGCTGCGCACGTTCCACCAGGACACTCCAGTCTTCGGGAATCGGCATTCTTTGATCCAGTGCCGGAGGCTGCTCGCTGGCCTCAACCTTCACGGCCACGTACAGCTCGCTCGCGGTCTTGCCGCGAAAGATGCCGTGCGTGGGCGGAACGTCGGCGTAGTCGCGCCCCACCGCAGTGCGGATGTGCCGGTGATGCGCGATGAGGTTGTTGGTGGGGTCGACACCGACCCAGCCCAGGTGCGGCAGCAGCGCCTCTACCCAGGCGTGCGTGGCGTCGGGCGTCGACCGGTCGTGATCCTCGCGCCCGCGAAACAGGTAGCCCGACACGTAACGCGCCGGAATGCGCACGTGCCGCAGCAGCGCAATCAGGGTGTGCGCAAAATCCTGGCACACTCCTTTGCGGCTTTCAATGGCCTCGTCAATGGGCGAATCCACGCGCGTTGAGCGAGGCACGTAATCGAAATAATGAAACAGCCGCTGGTTCAGCTCCAGCAGCAGGTGAAGCGGGTCGTCGCGACGCACCACGTCCATTTCTTTGGCCAGCTCAATCAAGGCGGGCGTTTCTTCGGCAAACCGGCTGGGCAGCAGCATCTCCCAGTAATCGCCTGCTTCAATCAGTTCATCCAGCTCGCCCCATGCCGCCGGCGGCAGGGAGTGCGGAATATCGGGCAGGGGCTGCTGCTCGACCACGGATTCGGCCACGATGACCAGCTGGTTGTGCTCGCCGGGAACATTGAAGTGATGCACATTGTTGCCCAGGTGGTCGCGGTAGGTGAAGACGCGGCAACGCGGGCTCACCGAGAGCGTGAAGTTGAGGCAATGCTGGCTCGAGTCGGAGCGCGGATGCATGCGCGTCTCCATAATGCTCTCGCTGATGGGTTGCGAGTAGCGGAAGCGCGTGAGGTGCCGGATGGAAAAGAAATTCATGGTTGCTTTGGCGGAGCTAGCGGGGCTAGCGGGTTAGCGGCGTTAGACTGCCAGCGCCGACTGGATTGAATAGTGGACGTAGTAGCGGTAGATCAGCTCGTGAATGCGCAGGCATTGTGCGCGGATATTGTGGAGGAACGCCGCGGGATCGCCGGCCAGAATTTCGCGAATGGTGGTGTAGCCGAGCAGGGCGTGCAGCTTGCCCACACCGGCATTCAGCTCGTCGGGCGATCGGCGGCCGCCGGTGCGCTGGATGGATTCAATGGCGTTGCGAATGGTATCGACGCAGTAGCGGATGGCGTGCGGAAAATCGCGGTTGAGCACCAGGAATTCCAGCATGCGATCGGGCGACAGATCGGCCGTGTAAACCTGGCAATAGGCTTCAAATGCAGTACAGGAACGCAGCAGGCCCACCAGTTCAAGGTACTGGTAGCCTGAGCGCTCGCGTTCCTGCGCCTGAAAGAGCTCCGGCTGGTAGACCTCGAGCAGCGTCGCCGTGGCGTAGGCGCGCTCCAGCGATCGGCCCAGCCGGATGAATTGCCAACCCTGCCCGTGAATCATGGTCGAATCACCCACTCCCTGGAAGAGATGAATGCCGTCGACCACCGAGGCGAGCAGGTCGCCCATATTCGAAGTGAACTGCCTCTCGGCAAGCGGCGCGTGGATGTGGTGAAAGAGCCGGTTCAGTCGCTGCCATTGCTCGGTCGATATTTCCTCGCGCACCTGGCGCGCATTTTCCCGGGCCGCGTTCACGCAATAGATCACCGACGACGGATCGAGGCGGTCGAAGACCAGCTTGAGCGCCATCGCATCGGGCCCACCGTCCCACGCCGCATCTGCAGGCTTGCCCAGCGCGGCCCCCATGCGCCGCCAGCGCGCCTCGGCGTTCACGGCCCCGGTGTCGAGCATCAGGCTCATGGTTACGTCGAGCAGGCGCGCAGTATTCTCCGCCCGCTCCAGGTAGCGGCTCATCCAGTACAGGCTGTCGGCTACGCGCGATAGCATCTTCGATTTCTCACTTGCAGCCCGATGTTCTTCAGCAATCACGATTGCAGCACCCAGGTGTCTTTGCTGCCGCCACCTTGCGATGAATTCACCACTAGCGAACCTTTTTCCAGCGCCACGCGCGTCAACCCGCCGGGCACGATGTTCACCTTATCTCCAAAAAGAATGTAGGGCCGCAGGTCGACGTGGCGCGGCTCCAGACGGTCATCGACGAGGCAGGGCGCGCGCGAAAAGTCGAGCGTGGGCTGCGCAATGTAGTTTCTGGGGTTGGCTTCAATCTGCCGCGCAAATTCTTCGCGCTGGCCCTTGGTGGAGTGCGGACCGATGAGCATGCCATAGCCGCCGCTCTCGCCCACGGCCTTCACGACCAGCTTGTCAAGGTTGGCCAGCACATGCGCGCGCTGCGTTTGGTCGCTCAGCAGAAACGTCTCCACGTTGGGCAGGATCGCATCCTCGTCGAGATAGTAGCGAATCATCTGCGGGACGTAAGCGTACACCGCCTTGTCATCGGCCAGGCCGGTGCCGAAGGCGTTGGCCACAGTGACGTTGCCGGCGCGATAGGCGTTGAACAAGCCCGCGCAACCCAATGCCGAATCGCCGCGGAAGATGAGCGGATCGCTGAAGTCGTCGTCCACACGGCGGTAAATCACGTCCACGCGCTTTAACCCGTCGGTGGTGCGCATGTAGACGATGTTGTCGTGCGTCAAAAGGTCGCGGCCTTCCACCAGGTCGATCCCCATCTGGCGCGCCAGGTACGTATGTTCGAAGTAGGCGGAGTTGAAGACGCCGGGAGTCAGGAGCACGATATTCGGCTCCGGCCGGCCTTCGGGCGCCAGCGAACGCAGCGTGGCCAGCAGCAATTGCGGGTAGTGCTCAATGGGGCGCACGCCGTAGCTCGCAAACAGCTGCGGGAATGTCCGCTTCAATATCCTGCGGTTGGTGAGCATGTAGCTCACGCCCGAGGGCACGCGCAGATTGTCTTCGAGCACCACGAACTCGCCGTTGTTCATGCGCAACAGATCGCTGCCCACCACCGCGACGTAGACGTTGCGCGGCACCTGCAATCCGCGCATCTGGCGCCGGTAGTGCCTGCAGCTGTACACCAGCTCACGCGGCACCACGTGATCGGCCAGGATCCTGGCATCGGAATACACGTCGCGCAAAAAGAGATTCAGCGCCGTGATGCGCTGCGTAAGGCCGCGCTCGATCCGGTCCCACTCCTGCGCCGTGACCAGGCGCGGCAACAGATCGTAAGGGAAGATGCGCTCGGTGCCTTCCTCGCGGCCATAGACGGTAAATGTAATGCCCTGCGTCAGGAATGCGAGGTCCACCGACTGCTTGCGCCGCTGCAATTCGTCAGGAGGCAGACTGGCCAGCGTCTCGGCCAGTGCACGGTACTGCGCACGCACCTCGCCGCCAGGCTCG
>JASHYS010000386.1 GCA_030042915.1 Acidobacteriaceae bacterium | reverse complement strand
ATGGGCGTGCGCGGCCCCTGGCCTTCGGGCGCGGCGTGCGAACGGCAGCCGCCGGTGGTGCAGGCGCTCGAGGCAAATTCCGGAATGGCCACCTCTTCGAAGATGGGCAAAAGCGCCTGACCGCGCAGCGTGGAGCGGTCGGCGGCGGCAAGCTCGCCGATGGCGATTTCTTTCACGCGCTCGAAGCCCTGCGTCATCACTTCCATGTTCGACTGCACGACGGCTTCGCCCATGCGGCCGAATTTTTTGACGTATTGCTTGTAGACGACCTCGCGATACTGCTCCTGGGTGATGCCAAACTCCTGCAGCATGGGGCTGACCGCGAAAAACGCGCCGAGGAACGCGTTGCCCTGCATGCGCAATTGCAAGTCGGCGCGATCGGTGGCATTGCGCGCGATGTCGAAGCCGGGCAGCGTGAAGACGCGAATCTTTTTCTCGATAATCTGCTTGCGCGCCCAGATGGGCAGATTCTGCCACGCGCGTTCGCCATCTACGTCAGACTCCCACACCAGGCAGCCGCCCTCCTGCATGCCGTCGAGCGGATTGGTATGTGTGAAGGCCTTGGGATCGCAGCAGAGAACGACGTTGACGTGGCGCAGATCGCAGTTGACGCGAATGCGCTCCTTGGCGGCAACCAGGAAGTAGCTGGTGGGCGCACCTTTCTTCTCCGATCCGTACTTGGGATTGGCGCTGACGTGAATCAGTTCCTTGGGATTGCCGAGTTCGTCGACCACGTGGTCGCGCTCGTAGAGCAGATCGTTCAGATCGCCGAGAATGGCGCCCAGGTTCTTGCCGGTGGTGATCGCGCCCCATCCGCCGACGGAGTGGAAGCGCACAGCGACTGCGCCCTGGGGCAGTAGCGACGGTGTTTCGTCGGCTATGACGCTATAGGGATGGTCGACGCCGAGCACGAAGAAGTTGACGCCGTCTGCCGAGGTCTTGCCGTCCTGGCGCGCGCGGCCCGCGGTCGCATACTCGAACGCTCCAATCACGTGCTCGGGACGGAAGTCGCGCGAGCCCAATCCGTAGCTTCCGCCAAAGAATTGCGGCACCTCGGCCAGCTCAATCTTGGGCAGGCCGTCGGTTCCCTGCAGGGCTTTGGAAAACGCAGTGCGGATGTCGCGACCCAGCGGATTGTCGCCGGCCAGCGCTTCGTCGGTGCGCTCGACAATGATGACGTTCTTCTTGCCTCTGAGCGCATTCACCACGGCGGCCTCGGGGAAGGGCCGAATCACGTTGACGTGAATCGATCCCACGCTCGAGCCGCGCGTCTGGCGCAGATAATCGACGGCAGCCTCGATGTTTTCCGCGGCCGAACCCAGCGACACGAAAACCGTCTCAGCGTCTGCAGTCTTGTATTCGCTGACGAGGCCGTAACGCCGGCCTGTGAGCCTGGCGAACTCCTCATACGCTTCCTCGAGGAACTGCAGGATGGGCTCGGCAAAGTTGTTGCGCCGCGCAATCACGCCCTGCATGTAGTGTTCCTGGTTCTGCACCGGGCCCAGCAGGATGGGGTTGGTGAGATCCATCATTTTGGGCACACGGCGCCGCGTAGGCCCGAACAAAGTCCGCTGCGCTTCAGTGGGGCAATCGATAACGTCGTCGGGTGCGCCGAGGTATTCGCGAATCAGCTCCGACTCGTGCTTGTAGAATGTGCGCTCCAGGTGCGTGGTGAGGAAGCCGTCCATGATGTTCATGCCCGGCGTCAGCGAGAGTTCTGTCACGCGGCGCAGGATGAGCGCCTGGTCGGCGGCCTGCTGCGCGTCCTTGCCGAAGATCATGATCCAGCCGGTGTCGAGCGCGCCATAAATATCGTCGTGCCCGCAGTGGACGTTCAGGGCGTGCTTGGTGAGCGCACGCGCGCCCACCTCCAGCACCATGGTCGATCCCTTGCCCGGCGCGTGGTAGTACTGCTCCACGCCGTAGACTACGCCCTGGCCGGAAGTGAAATTCACCACGCGCTTGCCGCAAACGGAATGCGCAATGGCGCCGCCCTGCGCAGCGTGCTCGCCTTCGGCTTCGATGGCCAGCGTGTTGCCGCCGAATACGTTCAGCTTGCCTTCAGCGAATGCCTGCTGGAACAGCTCGCCGCCCTCCGTCGATGGCGTGATGGGATAAAACACGCCGGCGTCGGCCACGCGCGTCTCGGTGTGGTAGCTGACGAGCTGGTTGCCATTGGCAGTTACACGGATTCCGGGGTAGCGAGCCTTCATAGATCCCTCACTTTGCATCGGTAGCGATGTCGTTCGCTGACGGTCAGGGCGTTCGGATGTGCGCGACGAAATTCGCGCACTCTTCTGTTCCTGCTCGCCCCATGATGCGCAGCGCGCGGCATCTGCGCCGGCATCAGGAAGCTTAATTCCAAGCCCTTGTCAAAAAAAGTCTCGCAGTTCAATCGGCCGGAATCGCAATCGGGCGTCTAGAGTGAAGCTCCTCAAAGCGAGGCCATTGGGTTAGCGCGAATTGCGGGAACGCCGACCTCGGGGACTGCAGCTCTGGAACCGCCGCTAGGGGAAGGTTACTCCTCGCCGGCACGGCCCACCATAAGTAAGTATGCGCTCTCGTGAGAGACGCTATCCCATAATGCGGGAGAGTGGCTCCAGGTGATTCGACCGGCATGGGACGCGCGCGGCAGGAGGTCTGGCCTCTGCGCTACCATGAACATAGGATTGGGGTTCGCATGTTCGTTGTGGTTTGGAAGTTCGAGATTGCCGAAGACAAAGTGGCGGGTTTTGAGGCTGCTTACGGGCCCGAAGGCGCCTGGGCGCAGCTCTTTCGCACTTCGCCCAATTATCTGGGAACTGAGCTGCTCCGCGGCACCTATGAACCCGGCAGCTACCTCACCATCGACCGCTGGTCGAGCGAAGAGGCCTTCCGCACCTTCCGCAAGGAGCACGACAGCGAGTACGAAGCGCTCGACCGCCGGTGCGATGCCCTTACCGGCCGTGAAACCAGGGTGGGCGCGTATACGGTATAGCACTCTTATTCCAGCACGAGCAGATTCCTGCTGAATTGCGGCCCGGCCAAATATTTAAGACCGCGATCGAAGGTCACCAAGACGCCGTCTTCTTTGATCGCCATTCCCAGCAAATAGGCGTCCGTCACCTGCTGATGGCCAGAGATGCGTGCGGCGAACGGGCCGGTCACAGTTTGCCAACTTTCCGTCATGGGCCAATAGCGATAGCCGGGTCGCGCAGCCAAGTCTTCGAGTGCCTGAACCGCTCGCAAGATGGATGGAAACACTGGTCCCAGCGCAGGATTTGTTGTGAGACGAACAAAGCCGGCCTCAGTCAGGGGACAGAGGCCCCAATTTGCGTAGCCCCCGGAATCAAACCATCGGGTGGCCGCCGAATAGTCCTCGTGTTCCCTGTCAACGAGTGCGAGTAGTACGTTTAAATCGAGCAAATTTCCCCGGTTCAAACTCCTCCTCCTCAAGCTTTTTCACCATCTCAGAGGTTATGATTCGTCCGGTTCTCGGGAGCAGCGGAAGCCCGTTTGGAGACCGCTCGAACTCGAAAGGCTCTGGTGCAGGGACGGGTGCGGATTCAGCCTTCCGAACCAGCTCGTTCATCGCGGCGCTAAGGGTAATCCCTCTGGCGTTCGCATAATATGTGGCGAAGTCATGGACGTCGTCGTCGAGGGTGATCGTAGTTCTCATAGCTGAATGATGCATCAAATTTCAAATTGATGCAATACTGCAAAATAGATGCCGATGCGGTTATTGATGCAAATAGCAAGCTTTGATGCACTGGTGGACTGTGAGCGCCAGCACACCTCAATGTCCACGGGACGATTTTCCCTGTTTCTTCGCCATTTTTCCCTTTGTTCCGCTGTCTCGTCCTGCTACAATCCCAACGAAATCGAAGCGAAGCCCCTCGCCGTTTCCTTTGAGGTATGCACGGGATGCGCTGCAGGGCGAGCATTTTAATGAGGAGCCCTGCCAGATGCCGATTGTCGACGACCGCGCCAAAGCCGTAGAACTTGCCCTCGCACAGATCGAAAAACAGTTTGGGAAGGGGTCGATCGTCCGTCTCGGGTCGCGCGAAGCCCTCCTACCTATCGCTGTTATCTCCACCGGTTCCATCAGCTTCGACGCGGCGCTGGGCGTGGGCGGCATTCCACGCGGCCGCGTCACCGAGGTTTTCGGGCCTGAAGCTTCTGGCAAGACCACCATCTGCCTCCAAGTGATCGCCGAAGCGCAACGGCAGGGCGGCATGGCGGCCTTTGTGGATGCCGAGCACGCGCTCGATCCCGGCTATGCCAAAAAGTTGGGCGTCGATGTCGACAACCTGCTTGTCTCGCAGCCCGACAGCGGCGAACAGGCCTTGGAGATTACCGAAGCTCTGGTGCGCTCGGGCGCCATCGATGTGCTGGTGGTCGACTCCGTGGCTGCTCTGGTGCCCAAGGCCGAGCTCGACGGTGAGATGGGCGACAGCCACGTGGGCCTGCAGGCGCGGCTCATGTCGCAGGCGCTGCGCAAGCTTACCGGGACGGTTTCCAAATCCCGAACCGCACTTGTCTTCATTAATCAGATCCGCGAGAAAATCGGCGTGATGTTCGGCAACCCTGAAACTACAACCGGCGGCCGCGCGCTTAAGTTCTACTCCTCGGTGCGCGTCGACATTCGGCGCATCGCTGCGGTAAAAGAGGGCGACACCGTGGTGGGCTCGCGCACCAAGGTCAAGATCGTGAAGAACAAAGTGGCTGCGCCGTTCCGCGAAGCCGAGTTCGACATTCTCTACGGTGAGGGCATCAGCCGGGAGGGCGACGTGCTGGACCTTGCCGCCACGCACAATATCGTGGAAAAATCCGGCGCGTGGTACAGCTTTGGGGGTGAGCGCATCGGCCAGGGCCGCGAAAATACGCGCGCTTTCCTCAAGGAAAACAAGGACATCTACGGCAAAATCGACGCCGAGCTGCGCAAGCGCCTGAATATCGGCGCCGCCAAGGCCGATGTGCCGGAGGTCCCCGCCGGCGGAGAAGCCCAGGCCAAGGAAGCGGTGCGCGCGCGCAAGGGATAGCCTCTCACTACAGTCAGGTAGTTTCGCTCGCTGGGCAGACTTCGGAGGTGCGAATGAAACCACTTTCACGCCGTGATGTGCTCAAATCCAGCCTGCTGGCGCCGGCTGTTGTTGCCGCCGCGCACGCGAACCCCGTCGAGGCTGCCTTGCAGGCTGCCGGCGAGAGCGCCGGGCCGTTGCCAGCCAAGTTGGGTGCGACCGAAGCAGGCGCGGGGCGGGAGCGCCTGCTGCTGAACTTCGGCTGGCGCTTTCATCTCGGCGACGCGTGCGACGACGCGAAGGATTTCGGATTCGGCAGCGGACGCGCCGGCAACTTTCAAAAGACGGGCGGCTTTCTCCTGGCCAGCTCGCCGGCCTTCGACGACGGCGACTGGAAGCCCATCGATCTGCCCCACGACTGGGCGATCGAACTTCCCTTCACCAACGATCCGGCGCTCCTGAATAAAGGTTTCTACCCGCTGGGCCGCAACTATCCCGCCACCAGCGTGGGCTGGTACCGGCGCGTCTTTGAGCTGCCCGCCGAGGACAAAGGCAAGCGGCTCTCGCTCGAATTCGACGGCGCCTATCGCGAGACGATGGTTGCCTTCAATGGCTTTTACATCGGCCAACATACCGGCGGCTACGATCCTTTCCGCTTCGACGTGACCGACTTCGCCAATCCCGGCGGGCGCAACGTGCTGCTGGTGCGCGTGGACGCCACGGAGAGCGATGGATGGTTCTACGAAGGCGCGGGGATTTACCGTCATGTGTGGCTGGTTAAAACCAACCCCGTGCACGTGCGGCAATGGGGAACGTTTGTCTCTTCGGAAATCAAAGCAGGCACGGCCACGCTCTCGATTCGCACTGAAGTGGCCAACGAGAGCCATGCCGTCGCCAACGCTCGCGTGGTGTCGACGGTTCTCGACCCCGACGGCAAATCAGTGGGCAGAGTGGTCACGGTTTCGGCATCCGTCGCTGCCGGAGCCGAGCAGGCCTACGACCAGAAAATGGCGATCACTCATCCGCAGCTCTGGTCGCTCGAAGAACGGAATCTCTACAAACTACTCACAGAAGTGCGCACGGGCGGCGACGCGGTCGATCGCTACGAAACGCGCTTCGGCATTCGCTCAATCCGCTTCGATGCGCAAAAGGGACTGCTTCTGAACGGCAAGCCGGTGAAGGTGAAAGGCACCTGCAACCACCAGGATCACGCGGGCCTGGGCGCCGCTCTGCCTGACGCGGTGCAATACTTCCGCATCCGCAAGCTCAAGGAGATGGGCTCGAATGGCCTGCGCACCTCGCACAATCCGCCCACGCCCGAGCTGCTGAACGTCTGCGACGAGCTGGGGATGCTGGTGTTCGACGAGACGCGCATGATGTCATCGAACCCTGAAGGCCTGAGCCAATTCGAAAATCTGATACGCCGCGATCGCAATCATCCCAGCGTCTTCATGTGGTCGATGGGCAATGAAGAAGGTGTGGCCAATACCGAACGCGGCGTGCCGATTCTGACGGCCATGAAAGAAGTCGCCACGCGCCACGATGGTTCGCGGCCCGTCTCCATTGCACCCGCAGATGCCATCGGAACGGGCGGGCTGGCGGTTTGCGACGTGATCGGCTACAACTACATGGATCCTGGCGCCGAAGCTTATCACAAGGCGCATCCCGACCGGCCGGTGATCGGCACTGAAACCGTGAGCGCTGTCGGCACGCGCGGTATTTACGTGACCGATTACTCGAAGGGCTACGTCTCCTCTTACGACCCCTACACCACCACGGGCCGCGCTTCGGCCGAGGGCTGGTGGCGCTTTTGCAATGCGCGCCCATGGCTGGCGGGCGGGTTCGTGTGGACCGGATTTGACTATCGCGGCGAACCTTCGCCCGACGGCTGGCCCAACATCAGCTCGCAGTACGGCATTATCGACACCTGCGGTTTTCCCAAGGACACGTTCTACTACTACCAGTCGTGGTGGACCGAAGACCCGGTGTTGCATCTGTTTCCGCACTGGAACTGGCCGGGCATGGAGGGCCAGGAAATCGCTGTGTGGGTGCATTCGAATCTCGACAGCGTTGAGCTTTTCGTGAACGACAAGAGCATGGGCAGGAAGGAAATGAAGAAGGACTCGCACCTGGCGTGGAACGTGGCCTACGTCCCCGGCGTGATCGAAGCGCGCGGCTACAAAGGCGGCACGCTGGTATTGAAAGAGCGGCGCGAGACCACAGGCGCGCCGGTAGCGCTGGCCGTCCATGCTGACCGTGAGTCAATCTTCGCCGATGGCGAAGATGTGGCCATGTTCGCCGTGGAAGTGCGCGACGTGCGAGGCCGAATCGTGCCCATTACCGACAACCTGGTGACGTTCGAAGTAATCGGGGAGGGAAAACTGATTGGCGTGGGCAACGGCGATCCCAGCGATCAGGAATCGGACAAGGGCACATCGCGGAAGGCATTCAGCGGCATGTGCATGGCCATGGTGCAGTCGACGAAGCAGGTGGGCAGCATCACGCTGCGGGCCACTTCACCCGGTCTCGATCGGGCGCAGGCAGGGGTTTGGACGACAGACGTTACGCTGCGGCCGCAAGTGGCAGTGTGGCAGCGTGAAGCTCCGAGGGGTGCGGGCATCACGGGACTGTGGCGGCCTGAGCAGAATGGCAGCACGCTGATCTTGACGCTGCATCAGGATGGAGGCAACCTGACGGGAATTGTGGAGGGCGGGCCGGGTGGGGGCGGCGCGCCGGCGCCGATCAGCGACGGCAAAGTCGTTGGACTTTATTTCAGCTTCAGGGCCGGCCCCGCTTCCTATTCGGGCAACGTGAACGGCGACCAGATCGAAATCACGCGTACGCTGAATTTCCCGGCTCGTCCGTCAGAAAGCGAGCCGGCGACGCAGCGGCCTGCCATCGGCCCGGCGCCCGACGGCTCCGATCCGTCGCAGAGCCCGCTGTACCGTCCGCCGGGACCGATGCAGATGACACTGCATCGGGTGCTGCGGTGAAAAAAACAGGGAATAGGGAACAGAGAACAGGGAGCGAGGGAGCAAGCCGCCAAGGCGGTTCGCGCTGCTAGAATTTGGACGGAATCCCATGGCTGTGAAGGCTCTCTATCCCGGCACGTTCGATCCGCCTACCAACGGCCACGTGGACCTGATCCAGCGCGGCGCGAAAATCTTCGACCACCTCACGGTCGCCATCCTCGTCAATCCGGTGAAGAATCCTTTGTTCACGCTCGAAGAGCGCGTGGAAATGCTCAAGGAGGTTGCGGCCAGCATGGGCAACGTCTCCGTGGCGACATTCAACGGCCTCATGGTGGAGTTCGCGCGACGGCAGAACTGCTCGGCAGTGCTGCGCGGCATTCGCGCCATCAGCGACTATGAGCACGAATTCCAGACAGCGCTGATGAACCGGCGGCTGGCGCCGGAGATCGAAACCGTCTTTCTGCAGCCGGCCGGACGCTATTCGTTTGTCAGCTCGCGCATGGTGAAGGAAGTGTTCAGTTTCGGCGGCGACGTGAGCGGCCTGGTACCACCGAATGTGATCAAGCGGCTGAGGGCGCGGATCAAGAACGGAAACGCCGGGTAATCGGCGTGCTCACCAGACGCCGGGAATGAGCCGGTAGCGAACCTTTTTCCGATAGGCTTCATACCCCTCCAGTCCGTTTAACAAGACATCTTCCTCGCCGAAGATGCGCACCACGAGCAGCAGCGCGACGGCGAGGCCCGCAGCGAGGCCGGGTATGGAGCCGAGCAGCAGCGATCCGCCGACAAGCATCAGGGTGCCACCGAGATACATGGGATGGCGAACGAAGCTGTAGGTCCCAGTGTCGACGACATAATGCCCGCGTTCAGCCTGGATGCGCACCAACTGCGACGCGAAGGAGTTGTCGGTCATGGCGCGAACGATGAAGAAATAGCCGGCGGCAAGCAGGACGCCTCCACAGACTCCGATCCAAAGGGGGATTTGCGGCATCCACCCGAAGCGCCGATCCAGAGCTGGCAACACCAACCAGGCCAGGAAGCCCGCCTTCGCACTCACGACGATGGCCGCGTCGGAGCGCGATTCCCCGCCGGTGCCGGGCCGCCGGACGCGTTCCGCCAGCAGCCCCGGATCGTGTAAGTACAGCCAGACCATGATGGCCCCGCCGCAGAGCGCCAACGAAGCGTAGAAGGTCCATCCCCGCGCCCAGCGCCAGTCGCCGGAGAGCCAGACGAGCAGAGTCGGAAACCCCAGAGGATAGACGCAGACCGCCGCGATCAGAAGCCGTGTGATCCACTTTGCGCGCATCGGAGTGTTGGCAACATCATACCGCCGATTCTCTGCGCACCTCGAACTTCGGGGCACCGCCAGGCGGCTCGGCTTGAGCACGATGGAATTTCGCGCCGTTGACCGCGATTAGCGCTGCAATTTATTTTGTCCCGCGCAGGAAATCTGGCAAGATGGAATAAGCATGACCACATCGAGCGTTGTATCCGCACCGGGTAAAGT
>JASHYS010000041.1 GCA_030042915.1 Acidobacteriaceae bacterium | reverse complement strand
CTTCTTTTTGCAACCTGCGCGGCGAAGCAGCAGGGCGCACAAGGCAAACTCACGTTCGACGTGGCGACGGTGAAGCCGGCAGCCCCGCTCGATATGCAGCGCCTGGCGGCCGATGTGCAAGCGGGCAAGATGCCGAAGCTGGGGCCGGAGATTGGCGCCGCGCGCGCAACCTACACTTACATGACGCTCAAGGACCTGATCGCCCTGGCCTACAGCGTGCATTCCTATCAGATCAGCGGCCCGCCCTGGCTTGCAGATGAGCGCTTCGACATCGAGGGCACTTTCCCTGAAGGAGCAACCAAAGACGATGCGCCCGCCATGCTGAAGGCGCTGCTCGAGGAGCGGTTCAAGCTGGCTTGCCACAAGGCTGATGAAGAGCGCAAGGTGCTGGCGCTGGTGGTGGGCAAGAACGGACCGAAGATGAAGGAATCGGCAACGGCGCCGCAAGCGTTCGACCCCACTTCTCCTCTCCCGCCAGGTGAGCGGCAGATCGATGGGCTCGAAGGGCCGATTCGCATGAAGATGGGTTCCGACGGCACGGTCACGATGAACATGGGAGCCAAGGGAACCATCATCCAGAAATTCGACAGCCAGAATCAATCGCTGCGGTTGGAATCGAACGGCGTGACCATGGCCGGACTCGCGGAGATGCTTTCGCGATTGAGGCTGCAGACAGGCGGCGCCGATAGCCGGCAGGTTGTGGACATGACGGGGCTGAAGGGCAACTATCAGTTCGATCTGGAGATTTCTCTGGCGGATATGATGGCCCTGGCTCGTGCGCAGGGCATGCCGATGGCGCCAAGACAGCCGAGCAGCAGCGCCGGCGCGAATTCGGTTCCGGAAGCGAGCGACCCGGGTGGCGGCACGAGCCTTTTCGAGTCAGTGGAGCAGATGGGACTGAAGCTGGAGGAACGTAAGGCCACAGTGAACCAGCTGGTGATTGACCAGGTGGAAAAGACGCCGACGGAAAACTGAAAGGCAGGGAATAGGGATTGGGGAACAGGGAACAGGAATAGAAAAACCATAAAGAGCTTTAAAGGGCTGTAGATATTGTTCCTCTCGGGCGATTTGCTTGTCGCAAAACCAAGTGGCGCAAACACGCGGCCGGTTCGTTCGCTGGCAGGCAGCAAGCCGCATGATTTACTCTCGAATGCGGCATGAAAATCGAGCGCAGAATTCATCTCATCGGTCTTTTCGCAGCCCTGGCAGCGGCTCTGGCCCTCACTGCCGTCGCCCAGCAGTCCACAACGCCGGCCAGCCAGGAAATTCCCGACGCGCCACAGGCGACGGTTCCGAACGGGCCATTCGTGGTCATGGACACGTCGATGGGCCGCATTACCTGCCAGTTTTATCAACAGCAGGCCCCGAATGCAGTCGCCAACTTTATCGGCCTGGCCGAAGGCACCAAGGACTGGACCGATCCCGCGGCGAAAAGGGTCCAACACCACAAGCGCTATTTCGACGGCACCACCTTCCATCGCATCATTCCTGAGTTCATGATCCAAGGCGGCGATCCGACGGGGACGGGGATGGGCGATCCCGGCTACAGCTTCAACGACGAGTTCGATCCCAACCTGAACTTCGATCGGCCGGGACGGCTGGCCATGGCCAACAGCGGCCCCAACACCAACGGCAGCCAGTTCTTTATCACCGAGCAAGCGTATCCATCGCTCGATCAGCACTACACGCTGTTTGGCCAGTGCGACGACGGCAGCGTCGAAGTGGTGAAGACCATCGCACGGGTGCAACGCGACGCCAACGACAAGCCGCTGACGCCGGTGGTGCTGGAAAAAGTGATCATCGTGCGCCCAGGCGAAAACATGCCGCCTGCGCCCGGCGCAGCAGCAACGCAAGGCGATCAGGAAAGAGTCGTCAACATCTCCGCGGGCGTCGCCCAGGGCATGCTCATCGCCAAGACAACTCCGATTTATCCGCCTGATGCCAAGGCGCAAAGAATCTCCGGCACGGTGGTGCTCCAGGCCATCATCGGAAGGGATGGAACCGTCGAGAATCTGAAAGTGGTCAGCGGCCCCGACCTCTTGCAGCAGTCCGCGCTCGATGCCGTCAGGACCTGGCGCTACCGGCCTTTTCTGCTGAACGGCGAGCCGGTTGCCGTACGCACGACAGTCAACATCATTTTCACCTTGGCCGGCTGACAAGAAGCCCTCCACTCACAACTATTCATAAGGAGTTCACATGGCTCAAGCACCTGGGACCTATGCAAAGTTCAACACCAGCGAAGGCAAAATCACCGTTCGCCTTTTTGAGATCGATGCACCCGTCACCGTAAAGAACTTTATCGAGCTCGCCGAAGGCGGGAAGGAATGGACGCATCCAGTCAGCCGCGCGAAGTCGAAGAACAAGCTGTACGACGGCACCGTCTTCCATCGCGTCATTCCCGACTTCATGATCCAGGGCGGCGATCCGGCCGGCACCGGCATGGGCGGGCCCGGCTACCGCTTTCAGGACGAGACCAAGGGCTCACCGCACAAGTTCGACAAGCCGGGAAAGCTGGCCATGGCCAACTCGGGACCGAACACCAACGGCAGCCAGTTCTTCATCACCGTGGCGCCTACGCCATGGCTCACCGGCAACCACACCATCTTTGGCGAGGTGGTGGAGGGACAGGATGTGGTCGTCTCCATCTCAAAGGTTGCGCGCAACGCGCAAGACAAGCCGCACAAGGCGGTGGTGCTGGAATCAGTAGTCGTTGAACGCGTAAGTTAATCCCATGCGGCCAAAACGGACCTTTGAGCGGAAGCGAACAGCGCACGCACCGTGCGGGAGCGCGCATGCCGTCTGACGGCGAGAAGCCCGCAGCCATCATCCCGTACCATGCTTTTCGCGCGTTGCGCCATCGCAATTTCAGGCTCTTCTTCTTCGGCCAGACCATTTCGCTCATCGGCACCTGGATGACGCGCATCGCCACATCGTGGCTGGTCTTCCGGCTCACGCATTCGGCACTGCTGCTGGGCACGGTCAGCTTCGCAGGCCAGATTCCCACATTTATCTTCGCGCCGTTTGCCGGCGTATGGAT
>JASHYS010000040.1 GCA_030042915.1 Acidobacteriaceae bacterium | reverse complement strand
AGAGTCGATGGGCCGGCCAGCGTCACACTGCGTTGGGGATCGTCGTCGCTGAGCAAGAGCTCAGGCAGCGAACGGAACGGCATGCTTGTCGCGGTCGAAGAGGGCAGACTGTTGCGCGTGGGGCGCGTTGAAGACCACGTCCAGCCCGATTCACCGTCGCTGAAGTCCACGGTCGTGCTCCCTCCTTGCGATTCCACGCGAATGGTGGCCGGCGCAACAAAGGTCGTGTTCTCGAACGTCGTTCCGCCATTCACGTCCCAGGAGACCCTCTCCATGCGTTGCCAATCGTGGATGGCTTCGAGATTGCTCTTGCCGCCCACGGCAGTCTGCACGAGCGCAAGAAGCCGCAGCGCGCCGGGATCTTTTTGGAGTCGCGAAAATGGTGTTGGGCTGGGGCTGGCGGGGCTCGGCGTTGGATAATTCGGCAACCCGGCAGGCGCCGGCGCCGCAGCCAACACGCTGATGGGCACAGTTCCTTTTGTGGCGCCGCCCGGGCCGGAAGCGCTCAGGGTGTACGCCGTGTCGCGGAGCGGACGAACCACAAGAGCGCCGGATGAGTTCACCGGACCGATTCCAGGATCGATACGAACCGCTGAGGCTCCGCTCACCGTCCAGCGCAACAGAAGGGTCTGGCCAAGCCGCACCTCGCTCGCATCGGCCGTAAAGCTGTCGATTCTCGGCGTCTGAGGCGGCACAACCACAATCACAATGCTCCTCATTTGGGGAATCGGTTGGTCGTTGTTTGTGGCTGTCAGTGTGAATTGCTGCGTGGTTACCGGTTTCACCTCCCAGGACCCGGCCGCAGGCACCGCGCCGATGCCGGGTAACAGCGTGACCGTGGGATTGTCTCCCGTCACGTTCCAGTGAAGCGTCGCCGAAGCGCCGCGCTCAATGCTTTGCGACGAGGTGGTGAACGAAACAATCACCGGAGGCTTCACAACGGCGGCGGGATTAGCCGGCTGAGGCGGCTGACTGGCCTGGCTGCCTGCGATCGAAGGCTGCTGGCTTGGGGCGGGTCGCGGTGAGTTGCCTCCTGCGGGGCTTTGCGCCGGCCCAACTGCCGGGCCGGCTGGTTCGAAGGGTTGTGTTTGTGCTGTCGGGGCGGATTGAGCGGGAGCTTCCCCAGCCTGAGGAGCAGGCGCCGCTTGAGCCGGTATACCCGGGTGCGGTTTCTGGGCCACGGGCCGGCTTTCAGGACCGGGCGGAGGGTTGTTTGGGGTTGCAAGCTTCGGTGAGCTCCTGAGTGACTTCAGCACTTGCTCAACCACGCCCGGTCCATATTGGTATGCCGCCGCCACGGCAACAGCCGCGCACAGAAAGATTCCGGCGATGGGGATGAAGCGTTTGAAATTACGAGCGGATGGTTGAGAGGATGCCTGCAGCGACGGTCCCGTCGGCTCAGGTACTTTCAGAGCGGCGGCTTGCAAGGCCGGCTCCTGCGGCGGAACCGCTTGGGGAGCGGAAATCTTCGGGGCCGCCTCCTGCGGCGGAGCGGCCTTGGGCACAGAAACGATCGCAGGAATTACTTTGCGAGGAACAGGCTTCGCCGGTGCAGCATCGGCGCTTTCGATCGCCGTGAAGCAATAGGGACACGCCAGCGGCGCATCGAGCATCTCCGATCCGCTCTCATGCAAGCAACTTGGGCAGCGGTAGCCGGAAACTTGCGAGCGCGGGTTGACGCAAAGGCACGATCGCACGCCATCCATGGATTCCGCCCCGCAGTTCGAGCAGCGGACAATCCGGCAAGACCGCGGAAGGTAGGGCTCGCCGCACTGAACACACAGGCGCGCCGCTTCCCGCTCGGTGAAACGGGCGTTGTCGTGCGGGCACGAGAGCTTGCGCGCGGCCATGGTCTGAACAGATGCAAACATCGTACTAAAGCCAGTGAGCCCCCCGAGACACGTGGCTAAGCTCTTGAACACCGTTTTCGAGCGGGTGTTTCTCGCCCCGCCCAGGCATGCGCTCAATTCTGGATCAGCCCCCTCGAACGGGTCCAGCCACGGGCTTTGCCCGTGTTGGCCTTTCGCCGGGCGGGCTTGTGCCGGTTTTTCGGCAACTCTATACTGAGATTCCCCGAACAACGCTCCCCAGAGGGGGCATGGGAATGGCATTCCTCAGTGCGTTGCTTGAACATTTAAAAAGGCTTGCGGCGTGGATCGCGACCAAATCGCCGCAGCAAGCCGACCCCAGAATCTGCCCGCTTTGCTTTGACTCAATCACGGCAGAGACGCGCTTTATCCGCTTCTGCCCGGTCTGCAAAAGATCGGAAGTCGTGAAAGGCCTGGCGACTCGCGATTTATTCGCGCGCTGCAGCAAGATCGGGTGCAAAGCCAACCGCACCCTCGCCCAGCAGCCGTTTCTTGCCCACGAAGACTGCAAACGGCTGAACCCCCTGGTTTTGAACCTCAACGAAGGCGCCAAGAACCGCGTGGAATCGCTGGGTGAAACCTGCGCCCTGCACTGGCTCGACGTGAGCGGCAGCGGCGGCAAGAGCGAATATCGCGACGTAAAGCACTGGACCCTGCCCATCATTCACGACGCGGCAGAAAAGGTTCCCGGCGTGAAGGCCATGTGGTTTCCGTCGGAATTGCTGCGCTTGATCTCGATCGGAAACGGCAAGCGGGTACAGTTAAGGGGCCCGGCCGACGTGGGCAAGAGCGTCTTGTCCTCGATTGCCGTCAATCCCGACAGCCTGCCGGGTAAATTTCAGGTGGAGAATTTCGTTTACGCCTCGCCGTATGTCGCTGCCGACGCCAACGCACCAGAGGAGCAGCGCAAACCATTCCGGTTTTTCGCCAACGCCTTGCAGGCCATTCAAAGCCTCAGAGATTGGCAGCCGCTCGACATGCATGCCACGCGTCCCGCTGAAGCCCTCATCCGCGCCGGGTTTTACAGCCGTATCGTGAAGCGCGAGCGGCGCGCGCTGGTGTTCTACGACCTGGCCGGAGAGCACTTTCAGGAAGGCGCGGGCGAAATCGTCACCGAGCATGCCGCGAACTCCGATTGCATTTATGTGCTGATCGACATTACCTGCATCCCCGTCTTTGAAGAGTTCATTCCGCCCCAGGACCGCAAAGAAGCCAGGAAGAAAGCGGATTTCAATGCCAAACTAAGCGCCAGCCTGCGCCAGATTGAAGGCGACGAGACTCCCCGCATCATCGTGGTGACGAAAGTGGACCTGGTTGCCACCCCCGATCTCGACGCTGAAGAAGGCGCCTCGGACGATGGGAAATCAAAATGGGCAGAATTAAACGAAGGCGAGCCTGAAGCCGACGCCGCGCAGGCCGCGGGCTTAAATAATGGCGCCAACGGCCCACTGCAGATGAAGCAGCTTGCCCTCAGGAATCTGGCTGAGATCAAAGCGCAGGCGAAAAACCCGCGCGCGCAAACGCGCGAGCAGCTTCAGGAACTCGCCAAATCGAACCTTGAGAAGCTGAAGAGTTTTTACGATCCGTCAGACTCCAGGCAAAAACTGATTCGCGAACGGTTAAGCGGAGAAACCATCAAGGGGGCGTTCTTTGTCTGGACCACTGGAATTGCCTCGATTCGGGAAGCGGACTCCGTCCTGCCGGTGACAGCAGACGAGAAGGCGCCACCGGCTTCAACCGAGGACCCAGGGTCCGCTGAAAGCTCTTCGCCATCGGCCGCAATTACGGTCCAGGCCGCTACCACCACCGCACCGGTCATCGCGGAAGGCGAGCCGGCGGTAAGTTGCGGAGTGCTGGAACTTGTGACATTCACCTTAGAGCTTGAGTGAGGGTGCGGAGATCGCATGAAAATCCTGGCATACGGCGGGAATCAGTATGCGATTCGCACCGTGATTGGTGAGTGGCCCAGCATTTCCAGCGATGTTCTCGGCGATCTTTACGGAATCCCCGCAGGCAGCGCCAGCTTTGGCCTCGTCTTTCCTGGCGGCAGCCCCGCTTTGCTTTATCGCGAGCGCATCAATCCTCAATATCGCGGCGGCTACCCATACACGGTCCTGCTCGATCTGGGACCGTGCAACACACCCGACTCGCTTTGGAGGCGAGCGGGTTGGAATGCCGCAGGCCTGCTGGAATGCATGTTTGGCGCCGGGAGCCCGCGGCGCGCCACCTTCATGGCCCCGGAGCAACTGAGCCCGGCCAGGCTGCTCGTCATCGTTGAAGAAATCCTCGCCGGCCACGAATTGGACCGTCTGGCTCAAGGCTCGCCGAAGGTGACGGCATTCGAAAAAAAGTGGGCAAACTTGCTGGCCGGTTCATTAAGCTCATCGGTCCCTGTGGTCGCTCCCCCTAAAGCGCTGGGCCTTGAACGGCGGCCGACCATGGCAGAAGTGGCTGGCTTGAGCTCTCAGCTACCGCCGTGGATTCGCACCGGCCGCGGGTGGATGGTGGGCGGCTCGTACACGCAGGCTGCCGGTTTCGGCGCCGCTGCATTGCTCGATGACGAGCCTTTTGGAGAAAAGGCCGATCCGTCCGCCGCCATGCACGAAGGCGAGCAATTGCAGGCGCTGCTCGAGGAGATGACTTCATTCCCTCCGGCGGCCAAAAAGGCGCGCGAGCTTGTCGCTCTTCCGGCGTTCGAATGGCCCGACGCGACGCAGTTTTTCGAGCGCGCCAGTCTGCTGCGCCGCGCCGTTGCGGGAGACGATTCCGCCTTCCGGCGGGAGCTGCCGGAAGATGGAATGCTGGCCGAGGAGATTTTCTCGGCGGCGTTCCAGAACGCGATGGACAAGGCTAGCCGCCAGGCGAGGATCGGTCCCCATCAAACGCGCGCCATTCTCGAGTCCAGGCGCCGCTTCGGTCCCACGCGCATCTCGCGATCCCTGGTGCGCTACCTCGACCCTGAAGCGCTCAACCGGCAGCTCGATGCCGAGTCGGCGCCTCCCAACCTTCCCGAATACCTTGAGCTGCCACCGGAAATTTGCGCAGCGCGCGCGAAGAGCCAGCTCGAGGCCGTGAAGGGCGAGGTATCGAAAGCCGACCTGGAAAAATGGCGCAGGTTCCTGCGCGAAACCGGCGCAGGAGATGCAGAGAACGAATTTCTGAAGGAATTTGTGTGGCGGCAGCATCGGCTGTGGAAGTGGAACAGCAGCGACGATCGCAAGCTGAATGAAGTCTTGCGCGAAGAAGCTGCGTACCGGCTTGAGAAAGGACCGGCGAATTACCGCCCCACCTGGCTCTTCGGCAGCCTGTTCTTCCTTTCCAGGGATGAAGTCAATGAGGAGCTGGAGCGGATCAAAGATCAGCTTGACGTGCCCTTGAAAGACCTGTTGCTGCAATTGCAGGCAGAATCGCCCGAGGCCGGAGCCGAGGCGCGCAAATGGCTCACCGAGTTGGCGGCATCGGATTTGCGGAAACATCTGAGCGTGGAAACCAAGCTCGAAATTGCATTCGCCAATCCGGCGGGATGGGCAAATCTTCTCAACCTTTCAGAAGCCTTGCGCGGCGGCAAGCCCTTTGCCGGCAAGGACGCCGCCAAGCCGGAGCGCGAAGTGCTGGCGCAGGAATGCATGGAATTGTTGAACCTCTACATCAAAGGCAGTCAGCTCCACATGCAGGAGCGCGAATTTCGCAACCTCGCCAAGGTGCTCGACCTGGAGAAGCGGCACGCGACTGAATTGAAGCGCCTGGCCCGGAACCGCCAATTTCTGCGAGCCGATGAATCCCTCGAACCCGGCCACAAAGTTGTACCCATCGATGCGTCCACCGGCGATCGTGCCGCCGCGGCCTCCTCCGATCTATTCGCCGCAGCCAGTCAACTCAGTGCCGCGATCGACCAGTTTGCCAAAGCAACGGCAGCGCCAGGCGAAGATTTTTCGGCCGGCCCCAGGCGCCGCAATGATCCGGAGCGTTACAACGACCTGGCCGATCTCCTCCTGGTCAAACGCTATGGCGGCAATTCGCAACAGGAATATGCACATTTGCCCCTCGAACTGCCCGCCGTCTGGCGAGGGCTGGCGGGGTTGGCGATTGCCGCGGTTGCCTGGTACCTGCGCTTTCATACGCGGCCGATTTCTTTAATCGACGCTCTGGGCGTGGGGAATCACCACGTGATTCTGTCGCTGGCGGGCGCCATCTTTGCCATCCTCGGCGCCGTGGAACTGACACGAGGCTTGAACCGTAGAGTCTACACAGTGAATTTCTCCAAGGAGTCGTGGCAGCGCCTGCGGCGATCGGTCACCAATCTGATGACACACGACAGCTTCACACGGCGCCGCTCTGAGCAACTGATCAAGGTCGCCGCGTCAGGCCCGCCCGATCTCTCCATCGGCGGCAGCTTCGATTGGCTGCTCCTGCTCTATCACGGGACGGACGAAAACAAGATTGCCGAATTCCTCGAGGCCGACAGCGCCAAGCAAGCCGCACGCGTGCATCGCCGCATCGTTTCCGCGCTTGCCAAGGGAGGGCTGATTGAGAGGAAAGGCTGGTTCAGGGGATGAACCTCCTGTTCCTCACTCTTCCCGCAGTCGCCTTTGCCGCTGTTGCCTGGTTGTTCTTCCGGAATCCCGATCGCATCCGCGTGGCCTTTGCCGGCGCCTTTGTCGCCGTGCTTTCCGCAGCGGCCGGCGCACTCTTGCTTCGCATGGTTCAAACTCCGGGCAGATGGAAGGCTCACACGCAAATCGCGTGGGTGGGAATTGAACCGGCAAGCGGTCAGTCTCTCACGCTGGGTTCGCCCCTTGAAGGCCCCGCGCCGGCCTGGCCCGGCAACCATGAGTCGCCGACAGTCACGTTCACTTCACGTGCCGGCGGCCAAATCGCATTGCAAAGCTACGGCGGCGGCGGATTCGTGCTCGACGCCAAAGAAAACGTCCTCTATGGAACCAGCCTCGATCAGGATCGCACCATAACCGATAGCGAGGGCGATTCCTACACGCTGTCGGTACGGAAACGGCGCTGGTTCTCGCGCCATTGGCAGATCAGGGTTTTTCGCGGTCAGAAGGCGCTCCTTGACCCTGGCGAGGGCGCCGTGATGGCATCGGAAACTTCGGTCGTCAATCTTGCCGGAGAGCTGGACAGAACCATCCGGCGCATGCGCGCGCGCTCTGACCCGGAAGCCGGCCCTTTGAGCAGGTGGGCTGCGCAAATTCAACTGCTGCTCGCCGGCAACAATCACGCGTATTTCGTAATCGCAGGCGAACCTGGCCCGCAATTTCGGGCGCAATCCGCACAACTTCCCGTGGGTTCCGTGCTGACCATTCGCTGGCCACGGTTGCGGCTCAACATGCGCGTGGAGTCAGACGGCCCAGCACCGCGGCTCGTCTTCCTGGCTCCGTTTCGCCAATCGAGCCCGCTGCCGCCCGAGGACGCGCCCGCTCCCGCGCCCACCGAGCTCGAAATCGAAGCCGTCCCGGCGCCCGGACACAAAGCCTTCCTGCTGCCCATTCGGGCTCTGCCGGCTCCGTTCGCCCAAGCGTCGCTGGTCAACGGCCAATTCCAATTGCAAGCGGGCCAAACGGCAACCGATGTCGCGCACGCGCCCGGCGTCACCTCGTCTTTCGACGCGCTCATCGAGCCCTATCACTTCTATCTCGACACCATTCAAGACGTTCCCGGAGGCTGGAGCCAGGGGGCCGGCTTGCCGTTGTTTGTTCCCCTGCTCGTGATCTGGCTTGGATACCTTTGCTGCCTCGTGCCGCTGATCCTGCTCTTTGACGACACCATTGAGCCGCGCACCCTCGTGGTTTTGCTGGGCATCTCTCTTTTCGCGTGGGTGGTGCTCTGTGTGCGCGTGGGACTGGCATTTCGCTACGCGGCGAATCCTGGCACGGTGGATGCACTCGGCATCAGCGGGCTCACGCTTTCATTGGGCACGCTGGCGTTTCTGCCCGCGTTTGTTCTGGTGCTGGCCTTGCTTGGCGCCTTAAGGAAGCCTGAGGCCGAGAGCCTGGGATGGCGCCGCTTGCTGCCCGCAGTGAATCTCGCCGTCTTCCTCCTCATTCCAGCGCTGGTATGGCACATGTGGCCCGTTCTCCACGTGTCGCCGGCCTTGGGCCGCGGTGAAGGATTTCTCTCTTCTTTGTCGACGGCGCTTCACGCTGAAGAACCGTGCGCGTTGTTCCTGGTTCTCTGGCTTCTCAGTTGCGTTTGGCTTTGGCGCAAGGCCAGAAGAACCTCTCGCAAATCTCTTGAAGACCATCTGGTGAATCTTGAAAACGCTTTGATGGACCTTTGGGCAAGGCAGTGGGAGTGGCGCGAAATTGTGGTGGTCAGCGTTGCCATGTTGATTGCGCTCGCGGCCGCGCGCATCATCTATTTCGTCCATTGGCTCTACGGCCCCAGCAAAGAAGCCGTTGCGCCGCTCTGCCAGTTGCTTGGCCT
>JASHYS010000385.1 GCA_030042915.1 Acidobacteriaceae bacterium | reverse complement strand
GCCAGTCCGGCCACGCCGTGGGGAAAGCTCAGCAACTCGCCGGCCATTACCTTGTCGAGGCCGTAAAGGTGGGCAATGCCGTCGCCGAGCGAGGTGATGGTGCCCACCTCGTCCACCTGAACTTTGGCGTCGTAGTTGGCGATCTGCTCGCGAAGAATTTGAGTAATTTCGTCTGCCTTGATTTGAGCCATTTTTTTCGATCCTGCTTCTGTTTCTTGTTTGTGATCGCTCGCTGCCAGCTTCCAGCTTCTAGCTGCTAGCCCGGGCTTGCGTCTGCTCTCGTCATTCCAATCGCCCCAGAGTCATCTCCGGCAACAGCCAGCTGGAGGCCAGAAGCTAGCGGCTAGGAGCCAGTCAGCGTCTCCCTGAGCCGCTCCAGCCGTCCCTTCACCGATCCGTCGTAAACCGTCGATCCGATGCGCACCACCGTGCCGCCCAGAATGGCTTTATCGAGTTTGAAACTGGCATCGATTTTGCCTCCGGCCAGCTTGGTCACTTCGGCTGCCAGATGGTCGCGCTCCGCCTTGGTCAATTCCCGCGCAGTAATAATTTCGGCGGGGCGAACGCCCGATCGTTCCTGCTCAATGCGCCGCCACGCCGCCGCCACTTCGGCCACCGATACGATGCGATCGTTGCTTATGAGCACGGCCAGCAGGTTGCGCAGCACCGTCTGCATGCCCAGCTTGACATTCAACTTGTCGAGAATCTCAACCTTCTGCACTGCCGCAATGGATGGATTGGCAAAAAACGCCCGCAGCTCCGGGCTGCCGTCCCACGTAGCCAGGAAATCGGTAAACTGCCGGTCAATGGCCGTGGCGTCGAGCCTGGCATCGGCAATGACGTCGGCGAAGGCCACGGCATAGGGCGTGACAAAGGCGGGCATCAGTTCTTCCCTCCTTTGGTCGAACCGTCGCTGCTCACGCCGGCAACAAATTCGGCAATCAGGGCGCGATCAGTTTCCGGCGTCAGCGTCACCTGCTTCGATGCCTGCTCGATGGCCAGGTCTGCGGCAAAGTCGCGCAAGGCGCGCTTGGCCTGGGTGGCAGCTACGCCGATCTCCTGTTCGGCGGCGTTCACAATGCGCGCGCTCTCCTCGGCCAATGCAGCTTTGATGCGCTTCTCGTCTTCCACAGCCTCCTGCTCAATCTGCACGCGAAACTTCTCAATCTCCTCACCCAGCCCGGCCAGCTTGGCCTCGACCGCGCTCATGCGCTCCCGGGCCTCCGCGGTCGCCTTGCGCGCGGCATCCAGGTCCTGGCGCATGGTTTGCGAGCGCTTGCGAAAGACCGTGGGCATGGCCCGGCCGAGAGGAATTGCGATGCACAGGAAGATGATGGCGAAGTTGATGCCGAGCAGGATGGCGATGGTGGCGTTCTCGCTGAGGTGCAGCACACGGGCCAGCGCCTGCACCGACGGCGAATGGAGAAAGCCCTGCTCCTCAGACTCATCCGATTGATCCGAAGCCTGTTGGGCGGGCTGGGCGGTCGAGCCGGCCTGGGGCGTTGGAGCGCTGGAGGAATTGCCGGCTCCGGGCGTCAGTTGCTGCGCCATGGCGTGCGCGGGCCTGCCGAGCAGGGCGGCTGGAATCACACATAACAGCGCAAGAAAAAAGACCCGAGCCAAGGAGCGCCGATCAATATGAAACCTGCTATGAAACCTGCTCAACGGGAACCCCCGGCCGCGAGCGGCAATACAGCGCGGAGGGCCTGGCCGGCAAGATCGGCGGCCGAGGCCTGGAGGGCCTGGCGGGCCGAAGCGGCTTCGGCATCCAGCTCGGCCTTGGCCTCGCGTACCTTCTGCCCGGCAGAGCTTCGCGCCGTATCCAGGGCGGCATCGCGCTCGGCGTTCCACTGCCGGACACGCAACTCGCGGGCTTTGTAGGCCTCGGCGCGCGCTTGGCGCAGTCGCTCGGCATAATCGGCCGTCTTGGCCTCTGCTGAGGCGACCATCTTGCGGGCATCTTCCATTGCGCCCTCAGTAAGCGCCCGGCGACGCGCCAGGGCAGCCGTCAGCGGTCCTTGCACCAGAAACTGATAGCACAGCACCAGAACGATAAAGAGCAACGCTGTGGGAATGGCGCCGATGAAAAGCTGTCCGAGTTGTTGAACGATGTCTTGCATGGAGTTCCGTGCGGCTAGGCGGTCAATTGCGCATTTTCGTCACTGGAACACCCTTTTGTAACAGGGGGAGCCAGCGAAGTCAACGCGCTGCGAGCCTGCGCAAGAGGATTCTGTGACTGGAGTCACGAAGTAGGAAAAATCCTGCAAAAAGTGCTTGATTTTGCCCAAAAAGGTCCTAAACTTAAAAGTACCACCTAGACCCGGTCCAGGGTCCAGCGGGCTGCCGGTTTCGGGATATCCTTCCACTCCCGATTCCGGACGCCCGCTTCTTAATTTTTGGGCGAAAATCCTACGCCGGCCTATCGATTTCCGCCTGCCGCCGCCTCGTCTATCGTCAGCAGCCCCTGCGCGCGCAGCCAGTTTTCGAGCAGGTTGGACCACTGGTCCAGAGCCGGATCGCCTTTGCCCAGGCCCGAACCATGGGCGCCATTGGCGAAGATGTGCATCTCCGACGGCACGCCGGCCTTCACCAGCGCTTCGTAGAAGCCGAGGCTCTGCTCCACAGGAACCGTCTGGTCTGTGAATGTGTGGTAAATAAACGTGGGCGGCGTGTCTTTGGTCACATAAAGATCCGGTGAGTATGCGCCACGCAGCGCCTCGCATTGGCTCACCAAGTTGAAAGTCTTGCAGTAGTTCAGGTGCGCGAAGTCGGTCCCCACCGCGCCGATCCAGGGGTATCCGAGCACCAGGAAATCCGGCCGGCTTGAGACGCGGTCGATGGGATCGTCGGCGTCGGGATTGCCGGACACAAACTCGGTTCCGGCCAGCGCCGCCAGGTGGCCCCCTGCCGAAAAGCCGATGACCACGATGCGGTTGGGATTGATGTGGTAGTCGAGAGCGCGGGCGCGGACCGTCTGAATGGCGCGCCGGGCGTCGAGCAATGGAACGGGCAGCAGGTAGCCG
>JASHYS010000384.1 GCA_030042915.1 Acidobacteriaceae bacterium | reverse complement strand
ATTTATTTCGTCATCGATAAAACCGAGCTCGTCAGGGGTCAGGAACAGGAATTCCTCGAGCAGTTCCAGCCGCTGGTGTGTGAACAGAGTGTTAATTTCGACCTGCGCAAGGTGGCACGCATCGACGCCGCCGGTCTGGCTGCGCTTATCACGCTTTATTGCGACGCGTGCAAGGCGGGCCATCGCTTTACGGTGTCGTGTCCCAGCCGGCATGTAAGAGAGATTCTTGGGATTGTCGGCCTGGAGCGGATTCTGATGCCTCAATCGGAAGCCGAATCGTTTCTTCGCCATGCAGAGCTGCAGGAATCCGCCGCCTGAGTGCGGCGGCGCCCTGCGAGCACGAGGGGCCGGCGTGATGAGAAATCGCTTTAGCGGATGCCCACCTGGCCGCGCACGCTTTCAATCAGTTTTTTCGAGTCGTAGCCAACGCCGCTCTTGAAGACGGTTTCAACGTTCTCGATGTCATCAATCTTCCTGGAGGGGTCGCCCTTGATCAGCACCATGTCGGCTTGCTTGCCGGCCTCGAGGGTTCCTATGCGATCCTGACGGCCGAGAAAGACTGCGCCATTTTTTGTTGCAATCTGAATGGCCTGCTCGGGAGTGAAGCCGGCTTCGACAAGCAATTCAATCTCGCGCTGGTCGCCGAAGCCGGGCAGCACGCCGCCATTGCCGGTCGGATCGGGGCCGGCGAGCAGCAACCCGCCCGCCTTGACGAACGCAACTTCGAAATCCATCTCCTTGCGCATCATCGCTGTCATGGAAGAGTCGAGAGGAATCCGCGCGCGCATGGTCAGGTAACTTTGCGCTGACTCGGACGACATGGCGTCGAGCGTTCGCTGCTGCAATTTCGGACGGCCCGGAGCGCTGGATTCAAAGACCGGCAGGGTGGAAGTGACCGCAACGTGGCTTGCGACCAGCTTCTGGATCAGGCCCTGCACCGCTGCTCCGCCGATATCCTGCCTGGCCCAGCTGGCTTCGCCTCCCTGCGGGCAAACGTCGGGCTTCTTGCCGGCGGCGAATTCGGTATCGGTAAAAACCGGGCCGTGCTCGAAGTCGTCGATACCGAGGTCGATGGCCTCAGGCCAGGTGACCGAGCACAGATGCCCGGTGAGCTTGAGATGGCGCGCATGCGCCTCACTTATAGCGGTCCCCAATTCGTCGCGCGTTATGTTCATGTAGGCCTTGAACGAAGTCATGCCCTCATCGGCCCAGTAGTCCACCGTGCGCCGCGCGTCGTCGGGGCCGGTCAGCTCGTGCATCTGAGCAAAGATCGTGGGCGCGCCTTCGAGATAGGGCGCGGTTGCGTCCATATCCGGGCCCGGCATCTGGTTTGTGTCGATGCGGTTCTTCACCTTCAGATCGGTATAGGGCTCAAGGCTGCCTGTGGTGCGCATGGTGGTGACGCCGGCGGCCAGATAGAGCCGCGGGCCCGTGTAGGGAATGTCGGCCACGAAGAGGCCCGGCGCTTCCAGCTTGCCGCCAGCAACCTGCACCGCGACGGAAGCGGAGTAATAGAGGTGATTGTGCATGCCCACAATGCCGGGGATCACGGTGTAGCCGGTGAGCTCCATGCGCTGCGCGCCCTCAGGGATGGTGGCCGAAGCGGCGGCGCCAACAAACTGGATTTTGCCGTTTACCACCACGATGGCCTGGTCCTCGCGCGCGGGTGCGCCGGTGCCGTCGATCACGCGCACATGGTCCAGAACGAATGCCGGGGCATTGACGCTGATGAACGGGGCAATGGGGCTGCCGGTTGGGATTTGGGCAGTGGCTGCAACTGCGGCGGCCAAGCAAGCGAATACGGCGGCGAAACGCATAGGGAAACCTCCACCAGGCCCAGGATGGGAAACGGAACACGCTCATTCTATTTGACCGTGCCGCCGTCTCTGAATACGGTACTCGTTCCAAAAAGACATCAACTGCCGCGCCGGCCAGGAGCCGGTGTGACCATAGGCACAGGCATTCCCAACCCTCAGGCGATATTCGTACTTACGACTGAAAAACCGCGTGCCGCAGTGCCATATCGTGGGGTTCGCGCGCCCAAACGGAAGACCATTCTCCCGTTGGCGCGCTGGGCCTCGGTTCCTTTACCCTTTTATATGGACCGCGTGGCGGAATCCCATAACGGAGATTTGATCCCATGACAGAGGCTGTTTTGGAGCACCCGCTCGCCGATGCGAGCTCAACGACCACTGAGCAGTACGTGTATTTCTTCGGCGGCGGCAAGGCCGACGGCAATGGCAAGATGAAGGACGTGCTGGGCGGCAAGGGCGCCGGCCTGGCTGAGATGACCAACGCGGGTCTGCCCGTGCCTCCCGGTTTCACCATTCAGACCGAGGCGTGCCGCGAATACATGCGCGGCAAGCTGAGCCCGCAAATCGACGAACAGATGCTGGCAGCGCTCGAAAAGCTTGAGAAGATGCAGGGCCAGAAGCTGGGTGCGGGCGAAAATCCGCTGCTGGTTTCGGTGCGCTCCGGCGCAAAGTTCTCAATGCCCGGCATGATGGACACGATTTTGAACCTGGGCCTCAACGACCAGGCTGTTGAAGCGCTGGCCAAACGCAGCAATAATCCCCGCTTTGCCTACGATTCTTACCGCCGCCTCATTCAAATGTTCGGCGATGTGGTTCTCGACATTCCCAAAAAGAAATTTGAGCACATCTTCGACGGCGTGAAGGCCAAAGAGAAGGTGAAGTTCGACTACCAGCTCAGTCCCGAAGCGCTGAAAAAGATCATCGCCGAATACAAGGCACTGGTGAAGAAGGAGACGGGAAAGGACTTCCCACAGAATCCGCTGGCGCAGCTGACGGCCGCGCGCGACGCCGTCTTCCGCAGCTGGGAGAACGAGCGCGCCAAGACCTATCGCCGCATCAACCACATCGACGACTGGCTGGGCACAGCGGTGAACGTGCAGGCCATGGTGTTTGGGAACCTGGGCGAAAACTCAGGTACCGGCGTGGGGTTCACGCGCAATCCTGCCACCGGCGAGCACATATTCTTCGGCGAGTATCTGATGAACGCGCAGGGCGAAGACGTGGTAAGCGGCGTGCGCACGCCCAACCCCATCAGCGATCTGCAGAAGGCCATGCCCAAGGTCTACGACCAGCTGAAAGACATCACGCGGCGCATGGAAAAGCACTACCGCGACATGCAGGACTTTGAGTTCACCATCCAGGATGGCAAGCTCTACATGCTGCAGACGCGCAACGGCAAGCGCACGGGCCTGGCCGCGGTGCGTGTGGCCATCGATATGGTGCGCGAAGGCCTGATCTCGCAGGAAGAGGCCGTGTACCGCGTCGAGCCCAACCAGCTTTACGACTTTCTGGTTCCGCGGCTGGTGGAGAAGGGCGAGAACATCGAGGTGCTGGCCACCGGTCTGCCGGCTTCGCCCGGCGCGGCTGTGGGCCAGATCGTCTTCACCGCCGAAGAGGCCGTGAAGCATCACCACGACGGCTCCTACAAGTCAGTCATCCTGGTTCGCGGCGAAACCACGCCTGAGGACATTGCGGGCATGGAAGTGGCCGATGGCATTTTGACCTCGCGCGGCGGCATGACCTCGCACGCGGCGGTGGTGACGCGCGGCATGGGCAAGTGCTGCGTGGCCGGCGCCGGCGACTGCACAGTCGACGAAGCCAAGAGAGAGCTGCGCGTGAAGGGCAAGACTTTCAAGCAGGGCGATTACATCTCGCTCGACGGCACCACAGGCCGGGTGATCGCGGGCCAGCTGAAGACGCTGCCAGCGCAGCCGGACGATCCCGATCTGGTGAAGTTCATGAGCTGGGTCGATCCCTTGCGGCGGCTGCGCGTCCGCGCCAACGCCGACATTCCTCGCGACGCCAAGCAGGCGCGCCTGTTCGGCGCCGAGGGCATTGGCCTGTGCCGCACCGAGCACATGTTCTTTGCCGAAGACCGCATCGAGCACATGAGAGCCATGATTCTGGCCGACAACGAGAAGGACCGCCGCGTGGCACTCAAGAAGCTGCTGCCTATGCAGCGCGCCGACTTTGTGGGCCTGTTCAAGGCCATGGAGTCGCTGCCCGTTACCATTCGCACGCTCGATCCGCCGCTGCACGAGTTCCTGCCCAAGCGCGAAGATCTTCTGGTCGAAATTCAGCACCTTGAAGACACCAAGCCGCGCTCGCCCAAGCTGAAGGGCCTGCGTACGCTGCTGGCGCGCGTGGAAGAACTGCACGAGATGAATCCCATGCTCGGGTTGCGGGGATGCCGGTTGGGCATCACCTTCCCCGAGATCACCGAGATGCAGGTTCGCGCGATTATTGAGGCAGCGGTCGCGGTGAAGGCCAAGGGCGGCAATCCGCATCCCGAAATCATGATCCCGCTGGTTGGATCGATTGAGGAGATGCGCAACCAGGCGGCCATTGTGCGCCGCGTGGCCGACGAAGTCTTCAAAGAGAAGGGCACGAC
>JASHYS010000383.1 GCA_030042915.1 Acidobacteriaceae bacterium | reverse complement strand
CGCATCAGAATACTTCTTCTGCGTCACGTAAAGATCGACCAGACCGGAAAGAGCGTCTTTTGAATTGGGGTCGAGTTGCAGCGCGGCTTGATATTCGCGAGCAGCCGAGTCAAAGTTTTTCTGATTACTAAGGAGTATCGCGGCGGCGATGCGTGGTTCCGGGTCCTTGGGATTGAGCTTGGCAGCCTCCACATAAGCCGCGAGAGCCTGCTCTGGAGCTGAGGATTCCTGCACCCGGCCGAGGGCTTGCCAGGCGTGCGCGAGACTTGCCTCGGGATGGTCCGCCGGCTTCAGTTGGGTTGCGGCCTGCAGATACCTGGCAGCTTCGGCATTGTCGCCATTCTTCGCCAGAAGAAGACCGAGATTCAGAGTCGACTCGAAGACGTCGGGCTTGGCAGCGACGGATTTGCGATAGGCATCGATCGCCTGGGTGCGGCGCTGGGTTGCGTTGTAGACATAGCCGAGGTCAAACCAGGCGCGATAGTCGTTGGGCTTGGCAGCGATTGCCTTTTGCAGCAGGGCTTCGGCTGCGGCAAAGTCGCCCTTTTGCATCGCGTCTTCGGCCTGCGCGACCTCGGGAGGCGTGGCATTGTCGTCTGGTGCCTCGACCAGGTGATGACGGATGGTGGGCTTGCTCTCCTGGGCGAAGGCGACAAAAGCGACCAACAGAAGAATCGTGGTGGACAGAAATTTCATTTCAGAAAAAAACAGTGCCGCCCCTGAAGGGGCTGGGAAATTCAAAAAATCGGCGTACCCAGGACTCCGTCCTGGGCTAAGCTGACACCGCGCCTCCGGCGCTCGGGCGTTGGCGCTTGCAGCCTGATATTCGGACTGCGGGTTAGCCCACCGCAGACGCGAACAACCGAGCCGCTTCAGCGGCGACAGGATGCAACGAACCAGTGCCGCCCCTGAAGGGGCTGGGAAATTCAAAAAATCGGCGTACCCAGGACTCCGTCCTGGGCTAAGCTGACGCCGCGCCTCCGGCGCTCGGGCGTTGGCGCTTGCAGTCTGATATTCGGACTGCGGGTAGCCCACCGCAGACGCGAACAACCGAGCCGCTTCAGCGGCGACAGGCCTACCTGTGCCGCCCCTGAAGGGGCTGAGGTTCTGATAACGCCGGTTACCCAGCGCTCCCGCGCTGGGCTAATCACTTGACCGATCATCGGCACTGCCTTCTGGCATCGCCTCTATTCTAGGCTCGATGCGGGTCCGGAGCTTTGCTCTACCCGGTCCTGCGAGACAGGCGGCAAAACCCGCGCCAGCCACTGTCCCGTGTAGGAGTCGGGCGCGTCGGCGATGGTCTCGGGCGGACCGACGGCGACAACCTCGCCGCCGCGCGCGCCGCCTTCGGGGCCAAGGTCAATGACCCAATCGGCCATTTTGATGACATCGAGATTATGTTCGATGACCACGATCGAGCCGCCAGCCTCGATTAGACGGCGGAAGGCGGCCAACAGCTTGCTGACATCGTCAAAATGCAGGCCGGTGGTGGGCTCGTCGAAGATGTAGAGCATGCGGGGCTGGCGTTTGTCACGCTCGCTGCGCGGTTTGCCGAGGTCGCGCAGCCGGGGCTGGAGATGCGCGGCCAGCTTCATGCGCTGCGCTTCGCCGCCGGAGAGCGTGGTTGCCGACTGGCCCAGGCGCAGATATCCCAGGCCGACTTCTTCCAGCACGCGCAGCTTCTCGACGATTTTGGGCACGCCGGAAAAGAAATGCAGAGCTTCTTTGACGGTGAGATCGAGAACGTCGTGGATGTTCTTGCCATGATAGCGGACCTCGAGAACATCCGGTTTGTAGCGCGTGCCTTTGCATTCCTCACAGATCAGCTCAACGTCGGCGAGAAACTGCATTTCGACGGTTACGGTGCCGTCGCCCTGGCAGACCTCGCAGCGGCCGCCGGGAATGTTGAAGGAGAAGTGGCCGGAGGTGTAGCCGCGCTTCTCGCTTTCGGGAAGGGAAGCGAAGAGATCGCGGATGGCGTCGAAGGCCTTGATGTAGGTCACGGGATTGGAGCGCGGGGTGCGGCCGATGGGCGATTGATCGACCAGCACAACTTCGTCGATCCACTCTTCGCCGGTAACGTGCTCGACGTCGGCCGTGGGACCTCCGGTGACCTGGCCTTTCTCGGCGGCGAGGGCGTTGTAGAGGACGTCGTGAACGAGAGTCGACTTGCCCGATCCCGAAACGCCTGTGATACAGACGAGCATGCCAAGGGGGATGGCGACGTTTACGCGCTTCAAGTTGTGGGCACGCGCTCCAACTAGCTGGATCTTTCGGCCAGTTCCATTGCGGCGCACCGCAGGAAGCTGGATGCGGAGCTCGCCGTTGAGGTAGCGTCCGGTGAGCGACGCCGGGTTGTGAAGGATTTGGTCGTAGGTCCCGGCGGCGATGAGGCGGCCGCCGTTCTCGCCTGCGCCGGGGCCGAGATCGAGGATGCGATCGGCGGAGCGCATGATCTCGCTGTCGTGCTCGACGACCAGGATGGTGTTGCCGAGATTGCGCAGGTCGTGAAGGATTTTGATGAGTCGCGCAGTGTCGCGGCTGTGCAGGCCAATGGATGGCTCGTCGAGAACGTACAGCGTTCCGACCAGGCGCGAGCCCAGCGACGTTGCGAGCTGAATGCGCTGCGCTTCGCCGCCGGATAAGGTCGAGGCGAGGCGGTCGAGTGTGAGATATTCCAGGCCAACGTCGTTCAAGTAGCGCAGGCGGTCGTTGATCTCTTCCAGCAGCTTGCCCGCGATGTCGGACTCCTGGCGCGAGAGTTGGAGTTGTGAGAAGAAGCGCGTGGCTTCTTCGACCGTCATCGCGGTGACCTGGCAGATGTTTTTGCCGCCGATGCGGACCTGGCGCGCCTCGCGGCGCAGACGCAGGCCGCTGCACTCGGAGCAGACGGAATAGCCGCGATAGCGGCTGAGAAAGACGCGGACGTGGAGCTTGTACTTCTTGCGCTCGAGGTGCTCGAAGAAACCGCGCACACCGCACCACCCCGACAAATCCAAATTCGGGACTTGCCGGGGGCCCCGGTCCAGAACCTTGCCGTCGCCGCTGACGATAAAGGCCTGCTGATCGGGCGTGAGGTCCTGCCACGGAACGTCGAGTGGGACGCCGGCGGCGCGGGCGAAGCGCTTCATCTCGGTCGCGTAGGGCCGGTACTTGGGCTTGGTCCAGGGCTCGATTGCGCCTTCGGCGAGGGTCAGCGTCTTGTTCGGGATGACCAGGTTGAGATCGAAGTCGATGGTATTGCCGAAGCCCTGGCAGCGCGGACAGGCGCCGTAGGGATTGTTGAAGGAGAACAGGCGCGGCTCGGGCTCTTCGTATCGAATGTTGCAGTGCTTGCACTCGAAGCGTTGCGAGAAACGGAATGTTTGCGGCGCTTCGTTTTCCCGCGGAGCGGTTTCGAAGAGGACTTCGCCGGCTTCGCGATAGCCTTGCTCGACGGCGTCGACGATGCGGAGACGCGCGTCGGGCGAGACGGAGATGCGGTCGATGAGGACCAGCACCGGCTCGGCGAAGTTCAGATCGAGCAGAGATTCCGGCGTGGAGAATTCGAAGATCTGGCCGTTCTGATAAAGGC
>JASHYS010000382.1 GCA_030042915.1 Acidobacteriaceae bacterium | reverse complement strand
GCATCTCGGCCCGGCTCACCTCTTCGAGCCCCATGGCCTGGATGTTCCGCGAGCCGGCAATGCGTAAACGCGCATCGCGCTCCAGATCGTGCTTGAGCATGAGGCCGGAAGTCGTGAACACACCCAGCACCACCATGGCGCCAAGGGCGAGAAAGACGCGGCCCACGGTACTTGCCGGCCGCCACCAAGGACGCTTGGGCGCGCCGAAGCGGCCGTCGCGAGAGCGCGGTCCACCCTCGTCGTCGGGATCGTCGAACTCCGGGGGCATGCCCGGCGCTCCGCGGCGCACGCGCGCAGGCAGCGCAGAGTCCTCCCGCATCCGCCGCATGCGAATTGGCGCGGGCGGATCGTCATCCCACAACAGGGGCCGATTTGTGGTACTGCCTTGGTTCGTCACGCCTGAGCAGGGTCGTGACAATCGCCATCCGCAACTCCGGAGTCGCCTTAGCCCAAAAAACCGAAGCAGGCAGACGAATCCCGGAATTGCCAGCAGATTTGATTATGGACCGGGGTTCGCCGCGGATTTTCAGTCACCTGGGGAGGGGGAATCCGCCCCGTTACGGGGCAAAAGCAGGGAGCAAGGATCAGGGAGCAGAAAACGCGAGATGAGGAATAAGCGGTTCCGGGTGGGTCGAGGCTTACTCCAGAGAAAGCGCGGCCAGGATCTGCGGCGCCAGTTGGTTCACGCTGCCTGCGCCCAGCGTCAGAATCAGGTCGCCTGCGTGCGCGGCGGCGACGGACGCCGCTACGGCTGCGCGGCAAAATAAGGCACAAACTCCACGTCCGGCCAGAATCGCTTCGTCACCGGTCAATTGCGGTCCAGCGTTCAAATAGCGGGCGGAACGATGTGAATTGTCTCCTCTTCACCGAAATAAGTGGCCTTGACGCGCTTGGAAACATTGAAATACGTAAACCAAATGGCAAACGGAACGATGGTAAACACAACTCCCTGGGCTTCTTGGGCTCCCACCGCGTCCTGATAGCGGCCTTCGAGCATGGCAAAAGAGAGTATCGCTTTAAGAACGCTCCACGCCAGTGCGGTTACCAGATATGCCTTAGCAACGCTCACAGCTCGCGGCCGTATGCGCCAAAGTCGCACGCCGGCGATGATGCCGAAAACGGCCATGCCGAGCATGCCCGCGATCTCAATTACCAGGAAACCATCGAGATTCGAATCCTGGCCAAACACTGATGCGTCGGCGATGCAAAGCACCAGGAGGATAATCGGTTGAAGAAAGATCTGCACGATGCAAAAGAAGGCCAGCCAGCCGCCCCATCCATAGTAGGGCGAGCTGACGCCAGACGGTCTGGTCTGCGGTGGAGCGCTCGAAGAGGGCGCGATTCCCAGGATTTCTTCGGTATTGTCGGGCATGGATTCTCCTTATTGCTTTTGGCGAGCAAAAAGCGTGAAAAAGAAGATCACCAGCGTGAGCTGGGCGAGGAACCAAACAGGCTCTTCGACGAACAGATAGCTATCTCGGGACCATTCCACCTTCTCAACAAAGATCATCCGGGAAATACTGATCACCTGAACGACAAGAGCCAGCGATTGCGCAATGGCGGCGATAAGAGTAACGGTTTTCAGACGCACGTTCATCCTCCCTAAAACCAGGTTTTCCAGTATGGGTTTAGACGCCGCAATTGTACTCGCCTGAGCCACTCCCGCACGATGGTTTTTCGCGCCCGACGCGGCAAAATGTCCTTCGCGCTGCCTTCGCAAGATCATTCTCAGAGCGTGGCTGTGCAAGCGGCTCGAAGGGGTGCGACGGGGCAAGAGGGGGCGGAAACTCCGGACTTGCGAGTATCGTGAGCGATATTCCGCACGCGATGGAGCGCCCACAATCGCCGGGCGCGCGATCTCTACACCGCGCCGAGCGCACCCAGGATCTGCGGAGCCAGCTGGTTGACGCTGCCCGCGCCCAGCGTCAGGATCAGGTCGCCGCTGCGCGCGGCGGCGACGGACGCCGCTACGGCTGCGGGAAAGTCGGTCGCGAACCCCACGCGCGGGCTCCCGGGTTCATTTTTGATCCGCTCCACCAGCCGCTCCGCCGTTACGCCTGGAATCGGCTCCTCGTTGGCAGCATAAATCGGTAGCACGATCAGGGTGTCGGCGCCGGCGAACGCGCCTCCGAACTGGTCAAAAAGATCAAGAGTTCGCGAGAACCGGTGCGGCTGGAAGACGACATGGATCTTTCCCCGCGTGGAATCGCGAGCCGCAGCCAGCGTGGCGCGAATTTCGGTGGGGTGGTGGCCGTAGTCGTCGATCACTGTGATGCCGCGGCACTGGCCGCGCTGCTGGAAGCGCCGGTCGACGCCGCGAAAGTGCCCGAGGCCCTCGGCGATCTTTTCGGGCGCAACCTCAAGCTGCCGTGCAATGGCCACGGCGGCCGTGGCGTTGAGCACGTTATGCCGGCCCGGCACGTGCAGCTCAAACGGCCCCAGCGGTCCTGCAGCCGTGTGCACCTGGAAACGTGCAAAGCACGAGCGCCGCTCTTCCGCGTTTTGGAGGAATTTTGGACCTGGGTCCAACAGCTCCAGCCGGAAATCGGCTTCAGTACCCGTCCCGTAGGTGAAAACCTTCCTGCGCACGCGCGGCAGAATTCCTTTCAGCAGCGCATCGTCCGCGCAAGCCGTGGCCGCACCGTAAAACGGCACGCGATCCATAAAATCCACGAAGGCACGCTCCACGTCGGCCATGTCGTGGTAGCAATCCATGTGCTCGCGATCGAGATTGGTGACCACGGCGAGGATCGGCGACAGCTTGAGGAACGAGCGGTCGCTCTCGTCGGCCTCGGCGACGAGATATTGCGTGGTGCCCAGGCGCGCATTCGAGCCCAGCGCATCCACGCGCCCGCCCACGATGACCGTGGGATCGAGCCCGCCCGCGCTTAACACCGCGGCCACCATCGAAGTGGTCGTGGTTTTGCCGTGCATGCCCGCGATGGCGATGCCGTACTTGAGCCGCATCAGCTCGGCCAACATCTCCGCGCGCTGGATGACAGGAATCTTGCGCGCCTGCGCTTCCACCACTTCGGAATTCCGCGCGTTCACTGCCGAGCTGGTCACCACCACCGTCGCGCCCGCCACATTGGCTGCGTGGTGCCCTTCGTAAACCGTCGCACCCAGTGCGGCCAGCCGGTCAGTCACCGCGCTGCGCTTCAAGTCGGAACCTGATACCTTCATACCCAGGTTCAGCAGAATCTCGGCAATGCCGCTCATGCCGATGCCGCCGATCCCGATGAAGTGCACGTGCTGCTTGGTGGCAAACATGTGGGTGAAGGATCAGAGTAACAGGGAGCAGGGAGTAGGGAGCTGTGACGGCTACCGGTTGCTCGCTGTTCGCTTCCAGGTGTCAGGTTCAGGGGTCAGTCGCTGCTACTGACTATTGGCTCTAGGCTACCGGCTAACTTCCCCGTTACTGTTCCCTGTTCCCTCCATTAAGGCAGTGTGTAGTCGAAGTCGTAAAAATGCTGCCCGTTCTCAATGCGAATGGTGAACGTGCCCTCAATACCGTTCAGCTCGCCGGTGCCCGATCCCGGCACCACGATCACCTGCATCCTGGGCCCTTCTCCATTCATGGTGGCAAAGTGCTGTAGCGCAAAGCTGCCGCGCTTGCCGTCGAGCGTACCGGTCACCAGCTCAATAGCCACGTAGCCGGCCGCGCCCTGCTTGGGATCGCCTGCGCCGAGCATTTCGCCCTTACTTGTTGCCTCAAGGTCGCCGTGAATTACCTTGCTGCCTGCATAGCGGCTGATCCCTTCGGCGGGTGCGGGCGAGAGCGGATGCATCTCGACAGTAAACGTGCCATGAGCGTGATGCATGGGAATCTCCTTGGGCTCGGTCGCGGCTTGGGGCGCGGCCATGGCGAGCGCGAACAAAATGGCAGATGCGAGCGGCATCAATCGCATTTCAGGATAACGTGCCTGCACAAGATATTTTTCCGCACCGGTCTTTGCGAAACGCGCCGGTTTTTTCGAAATGGGAGGCGGTCTAAACCCGGCCTTGCCGAAAAGTTGCGGACAACCTTGCAAACCGGGCGTGTTTGCATAGGCATGAGCGGCAAGCCCCCGGAGGCGGCAAGAGCCAAGTCCCCCAGCGGTGGCGAGCCGGGGCGGCCAGCCATTCGAGCCGCCTGGAACGGAGGAATTATGGGCAGCATGAAGAAGTTGATGTTGGGAGCAGCACTCGCAATTGGAACTCTGGGATTGGCCGCAGCGCCAGCCCAGGCAGCTCGCATTGGAGTTTTCGTAGGCGGTCCCGCCTACATTCCGCCTTGCCCCGGCGCCGGATACGTCTGGGTTGGCGGCTACTGGAACGCGGGCGTTTGGGTGCCTGGTTATTGGAACTTCGTCGGCGTCCGCGTAGGCGGCCCGGTGTTCCGCGGCGGTGTTGTGGTTGGCCACGGACCGTACTTTCGCC
>JASHYS010000381.1 GCA_030042915.1 Acidobacteriaceae bacterium | reverse complement strand
GACCTCTATCTCTACGGCGCGATTCTCGCCACCCTTTGCTGGATCACCCTCTTTTTTGAATTGACTGATGCCCGGCTGCTGGCCCTTTCTGAAACCCAGAGCGCCTGGCTTCAGGTCATCAGCCAGCTACCCGCCATGATCATCACCATCGAATTCATCTGGCGCATCAACCACCTCAACGACGTCTGGTTCAAGCGGCTCACCTACGCATCCATGGTGCTTTTCAACGCCGGCGTCCTCATCGCATTCACTCCGGTCGAGCCCTTCGCATTCGTTCCCGCCGCGCTGGTCGGCTACCGCGTCAGTCTGCAAGCCTTCAACCTTCTCACCATCCTTGCCAATCTTTTCGTCATTTTCTTCAAGCGCCGGCGTCGTCTGATCGCGTTTGCCATGCTGCTTGTGCCGTCCGCCTCGCTGGCCGAAGGCTTCAGAAATACCTCCGAGAGCGCCAATCTTTTCGACCTGGCGTTTTTTCTCGCCGGCCTCTTTCTCATGGCCATCCTGGCCTATCAAGCCTGGAAGGAGTGGCGCGCTCGCGATGCCCTGCAAGCCGAGTTCGAAGCCGCGCGTGAGTTGCAGCAGCGGTTGGTTTCACCGGCCGCGGATGTGCCGGGCTTTCACATCGAGAGCGTGTATGCGCCGGCACGCCATGTCGGCGGCGACTTCTTCTACATCCGCCCCCATGAGCAAGGCGGCATCCTGGTTGTGGTCGGCGACGTTAGCGGCAAAGGATTGCGCGCGGCCATGACCGTCAATTCTGTGATGGGTGCTCTGCGCACCATGCCTCCACTCTCGCCGGCCCGCATTCTTAGCGACTTGAATCGTGGCCTCGTGGGCCAGATGCACAGCGGATTCGTCACCTGCTGCGCTGCGACCATCGCTCAGGACGGAAACGTGATCATCGCCAACGCCGGCCATCTGCCGCCTTACCTGGATGGCGTCGAGGCACCCGTCCGCGCGGGGCTGCCGCTGGGCATCGATTCCCGCGTCGCTTACGAAGAGAGCCGTTTCTCTTTGCAGCCGGCCAGTTCGCTCACCTTCGTCTCCGACGGTGTGGTCGAGGCCCGCAACGCGTCCGGCGAGCTGTTCGGCTTCGAGCGCACCGCGGCCATCTCCACCCAATCCGCCCAGGACATTGCACGTGCAGCGCAGCACTTCGGCCAGGAAGATGACATCACGGTTTTGACTCTCGCCTTCGCCCCAGCCGTCGTTCCTGCGTGATCGCAACCCGGCTTGAAAATCTACGGATGCTCCGTCAGCGCGTGCAGCTCATCCACCGGCGTGTTCAACAACGAGCGCAGCACGGCGACCTCCGCCTCAATCGCCGCGTGCAGCGAAGGATCCACATCGGGCGCAAACAACGGCGAATGATTCGAGGGCAGCTGCGTTCCCGCCGCTTTGGCCTCGGCGAACTTCTGCGGATCGGCTCCGCCCAGACCGAAGTAGAAGCTCGGCACGCCTTGCTCGGTAAACACCGAAAAATCCTCCGAAGCCGTGTTCGGCGGCCCAATCACAACATTGCTCTTTCCCAGCGCTGCTTCCAGCGGCGCGCGCATCCGCTCTGCCAGCGCCGGATTGTTATAAACCGAATCCGTGCTCTCATAGCGATCAATCGCTGGCTCTTTTGGCGCGCCCGCTGCCACGGCTTCTGCCTTGGTAATGCGAGTAATTGCAGCTAGAACCTGATCCCGCACGCTCTGCTTGAAGGTGCGCACCGTCAGGCCCAGCTCGGCCTGGTCGGGAATGATGTTGTTCTTGGTGCCCGCATGAATGTAGCCCACCGTCACCACCGCCATTTCGCCGGGCGCAACTTCGCGCGCCACGATGGTCTGCAGCGACAGAATCGTCCGCGCCGCAATCACGATCGGATCAATCGTTGCATCCGGCTTCGCTCCATGTCCTCCGCGCCCGTAAATCACAATGCGAATCGAATCCGCATTGCTGGTAAACACTCCGGGAGTAATCGACGCCATTCCCGCGGGCAGGGCATTGCTGACGTGCAGCGCCACCGCGACATCGGGTTTGGGAAAGCGTGTAAACAGCCCGTCTTTCACCATGCCCTCAGCGCCGGCAATCGTCTCCTCGGCCGGCTGCCCGATCAACATCAGCGTGCCGTGCCACGAATCTTTGCTGTGCGCCATGATCTCGGCCGTTGCCACCAGCGCCGCCATATGCAGATCGTGCCCGCAGGCATGCATCACCGGCACTTCGTGGCCGTCGGCGTCCTTGGCGTGAACAGTGCTCGCGTACGACAATCCTGTCTTCTCTTCCACCGGCAATGCGTCCAGTTCCGTGCGCAGCATGATGGTTGGCCCGGGGCCGTTCCTGAGGATCGCCACCACGCCCGTCCCGCCCACGTGCTGGGTCACCTCAAATCCCGCAGAGCGCAAGCGGTCGGCAATCCGGTCGGCGGTCTTCGTCTCCTGCCCTGAGAGCTCCGGGTTTTCATGGATCTCTATATAGAGTGCATGTGCGCCCGCATAGACTGCGTCCACGTCACTCTGCGTGGGACCCTGCGCCCATGCGACCGCGCCCAGACAAACCAGCAACAGAAACGCAAGTCGATTCATAGCTCCGGATCATATCGTCTGCCCGGCTGGGCCGCCAAGGCCATGAGACCTCTCCCCTCACTTTCGTCTCATCACATGATCTGTGCGTCCCATGTTAAAACTGTGCTGCCACTTCTCTGCGTTCGCGCCGCCTCAACTTGCTCACGCCGCGCCGCCATCCGGCAGCCACCGCAGATGCCCTCCCGCGACGACAACGGCAACGTCACTTACCAATCCGTGTGGCTCGATAACGTCGAGCAGGATCTGAACGCCACCGCGCCCTCTGCCTTTGCTCTCGGATGGGGTCCCGTCCTGCTCACTAACTTCCAGGTCGACGGCGGCACTTCGGCCGCGGCAAGCTCAACCGTATATCTGGATGACTTGACGATTTACCGCTGGTAGTCCCTATTGGCTACTCCCTGCTCCGGGTTGCCCCATCCTTCCGGCGCTTTTTGCCGGAAGGGTGGGAGGCCAACCCCTACCTTTCTTGCTCTCCGCTCCCTCGCTCCTGTATTTCTACTCCCTACGGGCTACTGGCTATTTGGCTGCCTTCAACAGTCCCTCGACCAGCGCCTCCCACTCCGCTTCAAGGGTGGGCCGCCGAAACGTCTGTCCCGCGCGGTCATACCAGTAGTTGGCATTCCACTCCACGCCCTCTTTGCGATGCAGATAGGCGTGCACGGCCATGGCTTCGCGCGTAGACAAATCATCGACCATGCCGTGAGCGCGTGCCCAGTCGCCTTTGGCATCCCACCAGAGCGCAGCCAGCGGAGCCGGTAATTCGCGCGGCGGCTCAGCCGTGGCAAGCGAGGCGCGGAATTCAGCAACTGTCATGGTGCTTTTCCAGCTAACCGGTCCGGAGAAAAGCAAGCGCAGTGAATCAATACCGCCCGGCCGCCGAGGCACCGGCCACTGGCTATTGACTACTGGCTGGCTCCTTACGAGCCTGCGCAGGCAGCTGCAGCGGCAGCTTCGTTGTCGAAGATCTGAAAGAGATCCAGCACGCCCACCATTTTGAGCATTTTCGAGGCAAAACCGGATGGATTCACCAGTTTCGCGCTTCCGCCCACCTTGGAAGATGTGCGCAGCGCATTCACCACGGAGCCGATCCCCGACGAATCCAGAAAGGTGACGGCCTCCAGGTCGAGAATCAGGTGAATGTGCCCGCTGGAGAGCGCATTCATAAAGGCGCCTTCAAACTGGTTCACCGCCTCGCCGCCGACAAGTCTGCCCTTCACCTTCAAAGTGCAGACCATTCCGTTCTCTTTGATGTCTAAATCCACGCGAAAATCCCTCTGGGCAGATTCCCCTTTACTATGGACGCCTGGCTTGTTAAGCTCGTGTCAATATTCTCGTCGATGCATACCCTTGTCAAGCGGATCAAGAAAATCAGGGGAGATGCGCGGATCGATGAGCCTTTTTCATCGGCTTCCCCGGCCATATAAGTTGAGTTCCATTCAGTTGCGCGGCCCGGCCCGTCGGCAGCGGGAAATGGCGCCTGTTTGCCATTACTCATCGTTGGCCAGGCCTATTTGCGGCCAACATGCTCCATACGGCCGCAGAGCTGCCACCTGCTGCGCAGGGCCTGGTGAATCGTTTCGGGAGATATGCCGCCCATGGACGAGCTCAAATACGCCATCCCATCGGTGAACGACACCGCCATCGAAACGGCCGTTCAACTGCTCAGCTCATCCGATACCGCCTCACGGGCAGCCGTAATCACCTCCGCCATCATTTCCCTCATTCCCGATAGCGCCTGTGTTCTGCACCGTTACCATGCGGAAAGCGATCCTCCCACCTGGACCATCCTCGCCGCCGCAGGAGATGTCTCCCTCGCGGACGTCGAGCACGCAGGCAGCTGGCTGTTTGAGATGCCTGATTCCTTGCCCGCCGATGCTCAGATCTACGATAAGACGCGCCTGAATCGTGAAGACTACGCGCATTTGAACACCACCCGTTCGGTGGGCGCCATTGCCTATCTGCCCGTGGAATACGACGAGCAATTAGTGGCCGTTCTCGAAATCGTCACATTCTCCGCAACTATTCAGCCGCGCCAATTGCGCGATCTCGCGCCCGTCCTGCGCCTGATTGCGCCCGCAATTCTCTCCGGCGAGCTGT
>JASHYS010000039.1 GCA_030042915.1 Acidobacteriaceae bacterium | reverse complement strand
CCGCGGCTCTGCGCGATTCCATCCGCCACGCCCTGGAGAATCGCGAGCAGGCGCTGGAGTATGCCATGCAATTCGCCCGCGATCTGGATACGGCGACAGCCAGCCACTTCGTGAGTTTGTATGTGAACGAACGCACCCTCGACTATGGACCGGATGGCCGCGAGGCCATTCGCAAGCTCCTTGCGCTGGGTTATGAGTGCGGCATCATCCCCATCCCACCGCGGGTCGACTTTGTCGATTAGGCCGCTTCGCGAGCCGAGCCGTCCATCAACGATTAGATTCTCTCGGCCTCGACGTTACCTTGGGCATAGGCGGATTCGCCCGAAGGTCATTGGGGCAGTTCAACGATCATCGATTCATTCCTGAATTTTTTCTAATCTTGGCCGATACATCCATCGGGAGATGTTTCGGGATGTCCGCTCACTCTCAATCCAAGTTTCTGCTTGCCTCGCCCGATCCGGCTGTTCTGGCCGCCATGGAGCCTTTGCTTCTGGCGTCCGGTGTCCGTGTTGAAATCGTGCTCTCGGCCCAGGCTGCGCTCGCCTCCGTCACGGGGCCCGATCCACCCGCAATTACGCTGCTCGATAGTTGCCTCGAGGGAATGCCTCTGGGCCAGTGGCTTTCAGCGGCGCGCGCGCAAACCGATGCTCCGCGCATCCCCATTGTCCTCATCGCCGACACCGTGACGCAGGAATGCATTGACCGTCTGGCCGAGGGCGCCGTCGACGACGTCATCCTGCGCTCCGCGGAAATGTCATACTGGCAGCTCCGCCTCGATCTGGCGTTGCGCAATCAGCGCATGGCCTTGGAACTGGATTCGCTCCGCGATGTGGCATTGCGCAACGCCCAGCTCGACCGGCTGACCGGCATCTACAACCGCGAGGCGCTGCTCGCTGTGCTGTTTCGCGAAACCGACCGCGTGCAGCGCAGCAATGGCGCCATGTCGCTCGTGCTCTTCGACATCGACGACTTCGGCCATTGGAATTCACGCCTCGGCGTCGACGCCTGCGACGAGTTGCTTTGCCGGGTGGCCGCGCGCACCGGCGCCCTTTTGCGCAGCTACGATGTTTTCGGCCGGCCGGGCATGGACGAATTCCTTGTGGCTCTGCCCAACTGCAGTCCTGCGAACGCTATGACCTTTACCGAACGCCTGCGCAGCGAGGTTTTTTCAAAGGCCTACCGCGTGGCGAACGAAGCCGTGCGGCTCTCGGCATGCTTCGGCATCGCCGTCAGCCGTGGCCGCTCGCCGGTTGTGGTTTTGCGCGAGGCCGAGAAAGCACTGGAATGCGCCAAAGCCACTGGACCCGAGTCCATCCAGTGTTACGGCAGTACCCCGCGGACGGCGCCTTCGCCGGTCGCCTTTCTTTCCTCGAACGGGGGCGACGAGCTATTGGCGTGGTAGGAGGCAATGCTCAGGGGCTAAAGCCCCAAAGTGGTTCGGTTGGTCTTATCGGCCCGGCTGAAGCCGCGCCCTTGTTACAAGGCCCATTCGGTTGAGTCATCCAGCAAGCTTTGAAACCGTACCATATCAAAAATTTGGGCTTAATTCGAGCTTCGCTGTCTCCGGCTCAAGAAACTCCTGGAACACGTCATTGGAGAGCAGCCTTCCCCGCGCGGTAAGCCGCACGCGCCGGCCATCGAACGTAATCAACCCGTCGGCGATGAGCCGGTCGACGGTTGCCATTGCGGGGCCCATCAGCTCCTGGCCAAACTCATGCTCCAGCGCAACTACGCTGACGCCTGTATTCATGCGCAGGCCCAGAAACCACGCCTCCTCAAACTGCTGCGCCGGCTCCAGCCACGTTGCTTCGGTCGCGCCCGTCCCGGCGAGGAATTGCTTGAGGTCGTCGGTCGTGGTCGTGCGCAACATGCGGAGGATTTCTGCCGTTCTCGACTCGTTCGTCGCAAGGGCTGCTGCACGCAGTGCCAGCATCGACGACGCGTCCAGTCCTACGCCCAGATAGGGCCGGCGTTCCCAGTACCGCAGGTTGTGCTGCGACTCGAAACCCGGCCGGCTGAAGTTGGAAATCTCGTACTGGCGCAGGCCCGCCTCTTCGAGCCCCTCGATGGCCCGCTCGTACATCAGTGCGATGGCATCCTCTGCCGGTACCTGGGCGGCGTGGTAGCGCGCGCCGCCCGCCAGCACTTCGCGGCCCAGCCGTGAGTCCTCATCCACCTCCAGCATGTAGACACTGGCGTGCGGCACGTCCGATAACACGAGAGCGTGCAGCGATTCCTCCCACGACGCCATGGTCTGCCCGGGAAGCCCCGCAATCAGATCCACACTCAGGTTCGTGATGCCCGCCGCGCACAGCCGCCGCAGATCGGTTTCAACGGCAGCCCGATTGTGCAGACGCCCGCTGGCGCGCGCCTCAGCTTCGACAAACGACTGCACTCCCAGGCTCACGCGATTCACGCCTGCCTCGGCCATCGCCGCGAGCGTCTCCTCGGGCAACTGTCCCGGCGCGCACTCCACCGTGATCTCGGCGCCGTCCTGGAGATCGAACTCTGCTCGGATGGCCGCGAATAGCCGCGCCAGCAAATCCGGCTCCAGCAGGGTTGGCGTTCCCCCGCCCAAATAGACCGTGTCCACACGCCGCGGAAGTTCCGCTCCAATGCTCTCGGCCCAGCTCCCTGCTCCTGCCAACTCCGCGATCACCCGCTCCACGTAGCGCGCGTGCTCGGCCGCCGGATACACCCCGGAAGCAAAGTTGCAATAGGTGCATTTTGCCCGGCAAAAGGGAACGGATATGTAAATCCCGAGCGTATGCGCCACGTCGCCACTCATAAGAGAATTGTTGCACGGCTTTGGGCAGACTGCTTGCGGCAGAATCCCGCTTCCGCGCGTGCAATGATGAAAGCGAGGAGATCGATTCTTGAAAGCCTGGCCGGCCCTCGCAATTTTCATCATTCAAATCATTCTTTTTCTCGGTCATTGGCTGGTTTATGCCACCTGGATCGCTTTCTGGCCTTGTCTTGCTCCCCACTCTTTCCCCGTTTTCCGCCTGGCGATGCTGATTCTGGCATTCAGCTTTGTTCCCGCGTCGCTTCTGGCCTTCCGGTTCTCCAATGCTGCCGTACGCGCCGTTTACTGGGTGGCCGCGGTCTGGCTCGGCTTTCTGAATTTCTTTTTCTGGACGTCGATCCTGCTATGGATGGCGTGGTTTTTGCTCCGCCTCGTCCATTACCCCGCCGATCCCGCTGCCACCCGCCCCCTGCTTGCCGCCGCGTTTTACATTCCCGCGTTTCTGGTGGGGATTTACGGCCTCTTCAACGCGCGCGTGGTTCGCATCCGCCGCATCGCCGTTCAGCTTCCCAATTTGCCCGCATCGTGGCGCGGCCGCAGGGCCGTGCTCTTCAGCGATCTTCACCTTGGGCCGATCAATGGCGCCCGTTTTTGTCGCCGTCTTGCCGTGTTGGCCGAGCGCTTCAGGCCGGATCTCGTTTTTCTTCCCGGAGACCTCTTCGATGGCACCAAGGGCAATCTCGAGCGCCTGATCTCGCCTCTCAGCCGGCTTAACCCACCCTTAGGCATTTTTTTCTCCACCGGCAACCACGAGGAATTCACCGATCCCACGCACTATCTTGAGGCCGTCAGGCGAGCCGGCATCCGCGTCCTGGGCAACGAACTTGTCACCGTGGACGGCGTCGAGATCGCGGGCGTGTTCTATCACGATTCCTCTTCGCCGCTGCGCCTGAAGGCCGTCCTCGACGGCTTGCGCTCGAACGGTTCCAACCTCGACCGCTCCCGGCCGGCGATTCTCCTCAATCACACTCCCACCCGCCTGCCGATCGTGGAGCAGGCCGGCTTCAGCCTGCAGCTTTCCGGTCACACCCACGGCGGACAGTTTCTGCCGTTCACCTGGATCACGCGCAATGTGTACGGCCGCTTCACAAGTGGACTCAACCGGTTCGGGTCGCTCCAGGTGTACACCTCTATTGGCGCGGGAACATGGGGCCCTCCCATGCGCGTGGGCACGCGCCCGGAGATTGTGTATTTGACCTTCGAATAGAAACTCAATCGGCGGCCGGCACTTCTTCCAGCAGCCGCTTCCACGTCTTCTGATTCTTGCGGAAACTCCTCTTCAAATCTTCCAGAATGCGATCGAAGTCGGCGTTGGTGCGGAGATTACTCCACATGGGATTCTTCTGGAACCAGGGATAGTTCTCGTTGCCGAGATAGATGGCGCGACGCAGCCAGTGCAAAGCTTCGCTGGCATCGCCATCGACGGCAAAGTACGTCGCCAGGCGATAGGCCATCTCGCTATCGGCCTCGGCTGCGGCCAGCGTATCGTCCTTTAAAAGTGCGGCGCCCCGGTCGCGCGCACTGGTTTGCACATAACAGATAGCGAGCGTGGGCACAGCAATGCGCATGGATGGATCGTCGGCAATCACGCCCTCCAGAATCACGATGGCGGCATCGAGATTGCCCAGCCGCATCTGCTGGTAGCCCGACGAGGTGCGCAGCAGCGGGTGCCGGGGCTCCAGCGCCAGGCCTTTTTCCAGCTCGTCGCCGGCCAGCTCAATCTGGTTCTGATAGTGGTAAACGCGGGCGCGATGATTGTAGAGGATGGCCGCATTGGCCGGGTTCAGCTTGAGCGCGCGGCTGAATGCGTCGAGCGCCTCGCCGTACATGCCGTCGCCGCGCAGCGCCAGGCCCGCCACCATGTGGATGTTCCAGTCGTTCGCCGCGCCGGCCAGCAGCTCCGCGATGCCGTGCCGCGCCGATTCCTTCTCGCCGCGCGACAACAGCATATAAATGCGGTAGAGGTTGGCCTCCGTCGACGCCGGATCGAGCTTGAGCGCCTGGTCGAAAGCGCGCCGCGCGCGCATCACATGAATCTGCCCGCCGAATCCGTGGCGCGTGTACTGCAGCTCCGCAATGCCCAGGCCAGTCCATCCCGGTGCAAACCCGGGATCCGACGCGGCCACGCTGGTAAAAAGCACATGAGCGCGATCAAGGTCAGCTCGCGAGCCCGTCCGCACCATGAACGAGCTCAACAGCGCCCGCGCCTGCAGATACTTTTCGCTCACCGGACCGGGAAGCGAGCCATTGCGCGGCTGGCCGCGTGCGGCGCCTCGCGCGGCCTCGGCGCCTTGCCCTGCGCGCGCGGTTTCAATCCCCTCCGCAGTCCCCATGCCCTGCAAGGTGGCAAACACCTCGTTGGAAATTTCGGTTTGCACGGCGATCAGGTCGAGCGAAGCCACGCGAATGGATCCGCCTGTGCGCACGCTTTGCGACCCCACGTCGAGCAGTTGCCAGTTCAAATCGAAGCCGCTTTCTGAGCGCACAAAGCTTCCCGTCAGCACGAAGGAGACGAATAGCTTTTTGCCGACGGCCAGCGGATCCATTTGCGCGAGGGGTAGCGCCACGAGCGCGCTTGAAGGCCGCACCACGAGCGAGGGGATTCGTGCCAGGCGCGCGCCGATGGCGTCGGCCAGGGCGTATCCGTAAAGAGGTGCAGCCTCGACGGGACCCAGATTGGCAAAGGGCAGCACCACCAGCGAATTCTGTGTCTTCTGCTCCGCAGCCGACTCGCGGAATCGCTCCGCCAGCATGGAAAGCAATCCCGTGGCCCGCTTCTCCTCTTCCGGACCGCCTGCCGGCAGGTTGGCCGCCATGTCGCCGGGAATAATTCCGGTCTCGATGCGAAGAGCTTTCATAATCGTCTTCAGCCCCTCGCGCACATCGGCGGCTGACGCCGTGCGCGCACCGGGATTCTTTTCCAGGCACGCCGAGATTACGCTCTTCAGTTCCGGCGAAATTCCAGGCACGATTTGGCTCAAATCGGACGGTTCGAGAAATTGAATGGCGCGGATGGCCTGCAAATCCTCCGCGTGGGGCCGCACAAAAGGATGTTGCCCGCCAGCCAGCTCGAAAAGAATCACGCCCAGCGCCCATACGTCGGACTGCACGCTGGAGTGCCCGGTGACAAACTGCTCCGGCGCCATGTAACGGATGGTTCCTCCGCGAGCGGTGTAGGTGGCCGCCACCGAGGCATCCTTAGCCAGGGCGGGTTTGGAGGGATCGAAACGCGCGTCGTCGAGCGGCAGCCGCCTCGCCAGCCCGAAGTCAAGTATCTTCACCAGCCCGCCATCAGTCAGCATCACGTTCTGGGGTTTCAAGTCGCGGTGAAAGATGCCCAGCGCATGCGCTGCCTGCAAGCCGTCGGCAATCTGAATGCCGACCGAAAGAACCAGTTGCAGGCTGGCCGGCCCGCGCTCGATCAGCTTGTCAAGCGGCTGTCCCGGCACGAACTGCATGGCGATAAACGCCTCGGCGCCGCTTTCGCCCACTTCGTAAATGGCGCACACGTTGGGATGCTCAATGGCCGAAGCCAGCCGCGCCTCGCGCAGCATGGTCGAGCGCACCTGCTCGGCGGTCAGCGATCCGGCGCGCAGCATC
>JASHYS010000038.1 GCA_030042915.1 Acidobacteriaceae bacterium | reverse complement strand
CACTACGCGTGGCTTGGCGGACTTGCCTTTGCCAAAGTGCGCGCTGGCGGCACGGGATTCGCCGGCCGCTTGCGCCATGCCAAACGGACCCTGTGTGCCGAGTTGCACGCAAGCTCCAATCTGGTGAAGATCCCGCTTACTCCGGACCAACCCGCGCAGTGGAGGGACTACATCTCCGATCGCGCCCGGGATTTTCTTGCCGGCCGCGCAGACGTCGATCCGCGCCAGTTTCCTGAAACCTGCGAGCGCTGCAAGCTCCAGACGCTTTGCCGCATCCAGGAAAACCACCTGCCATCGGCGGAAGAGAATGGCGACAGCGCAGAGGAGGACGGCGATGCTTGAGCTGCCCCGCAGGAAGCCGCCGCCTGATCAGGCCCAGCGCGACCAGGCGCTCGATCCGCACCGGTCCATTCTGGTGCGGGCGCCGGCCGGCTCGGGAAAAACTACGCTTCTTGTGGAGCGATTTCTGCGCCTCCTGGCCGAGGTAGACGAGCCGGGACAGATCGTAGCCATCACCTTTACCAGGGCCGCTGCAGCCGAGATGCGCAACCGGATTCTCGATGAGCTGAGGAACGATCAGCCCGGCCCGCTGGCGCGCCAAGCTCTGGAGCACTCGCGCCTGCGCGGATGGAACCTGCCCGATCTGCCCGCGCAAATGCGCATCTCCACCATCGACTCATTCTGCCGCGACCTTGCCCTCCAGCGGCCCTTGCTTTCCGGTTTGGGTGGGAGCCTTGAAATCAGTGAGAGGCCCATCGAGCTTTACCGCCGCGCGGCGAGACGCACGCTTGAGCAACTGGGAAACAAGAATGCGGAGCTGGGCACGGCTGTTGAAACGCTGCTGCTTTGGCGCGACAACAATTGGCGCGAGCTGGAAAACCTGGTGGTTCAAATGCTCGCAAATCGCGACCGTTGGATGCGCGATTTTGTGCTGGGCCAGGAGCAGGCCTGGGAGCAATTACGCGACCAGTTGGAGAGCGCGTTTTCTCGGGTGCCCAAGACCGATTCGAGCTCGGTTCGCTACTCCCAGGAGGAATGGACGATCGTGCAGGCTTGCTTCACTCTGCTGCGGCGCGCGGCGGGCGAGTTGAAGGTAGTCTTCGCCGACACGCCGGCAGCGGACTTTATTGAAATTGCGCAAATTGCCATGGAAGTGCTCAAGGGCGAAGACGATATGCCCAGCGAGGGCGCGCTCGGGCTGGTCGACGGAATCCGGCATTTGCTGGTGGATGAGTTTCAGGATACCAGCCGGCGTCAGCACGAATTCCTGGCGCGATTGATCGCAGCCTGGCCTGAGCGCGCGGGCCGCACCGTGTTCGTCGTTGGCGATCCGCTGCAGTCAATTTATGGATTCCGCGACGCCGACGCCGAGCTCTTCCCGCGCGTGGAGAAACTGGGCCTGGAGATCCCGGGCGACTTACCGCTGCGCTTCGATCCTCTGCAGTTGACGGCGAATTTTCGCAGTGCCGAACGCCTGGTGGAGCACATCAACCAGACGTTCGCTCGCATCTATGCCGAGGACGATGGCAGCGGCCTGGTTTACACAGAGGTAGAAGCTGCCCGCGCGGTTACGATCTCGACCGGGCCCCAACCGGTCACCGAACGGGCGCCCTGCGTGCATCTCCATGTGGACTTTATGCCCGAGACCCTGCGCATCGACGCGCGCGGCTTCACTGCCGCACTAAAAGAAAAGAATGAAGCCCAGCGCGAGGCGGCGCATGAAAAGCAGATTGAAACCATCCTCGCTGTGATTCGCGGATATCTGCCCAGAATCGAAGAGGCGCGCAAAAAAGATGCGAAATATCGCGTGGCTGTCCTGGGCCGCAAACGGACCGCGCTTGCTTCAGTAGCTCAGGCTCTGCGCGATGCCGGAATTCCCTTTCGCGCCGTGAAGCTCGAGAACCTCGACGAGCGGCCGGAGATTCTCGATGCCGTGGCTCTGGCACGCGCACTGCTCAATCCCGAAGACCGCGTGGCCTGGCTGGGCATTTTGCGCGCGCCCTGGTGCGGGCTTTCGCTCGCTGACCTGCATGCGCTCGCCAGCGCCGACAACGCGGAAATTCTTGCCCGTCCGGTGCCGCAATTGATGACCGAGAGAGCCCCGTTTTTGAGCGACGTCGCTCGCGCGGCCGTGGAGCGCGTGCTGCGCGCGGCGGAATTCGCCAGGCATTTGCGCGCTGCACAACCGGCGGCTGCAACCGGAACCTGGCTCGAGCAGGTTTGGCTGCAGTTGGGCGGAGCAGATTGCGTGGATGCCACGGAGCGCGCCAATCTTGACTTGTTTTGGCGGGCTCTGGATCGCCTTCCCCAGGGCGAGACTGATCTTCTCGGCTCGGCGCTGGATGCGGCCCTCGAAGATTTGAAGGCGCAGCCCGATCCCGCAGCCGGCAGCGACTGCGGCGTACAGTTGATGACCATTCACGAAGCCAAGGGGCTTGAGTTCGAGGTGGTGCTGGTGCCGGAGTTAGAGGCCGGTGCGGGCCGCAGCGAGCTGCAGTTGCTATCGTGGTTGGAGCGCGGCGTTGCGCCTGGAAACGAAGGCGGCGATCAAGACGACACCGGTCCCATCACGGAATTTCTGGTGGCGCCGCTTCAATCCAAAGGCGCTGAACGTGGCCGAGCCAAAGAATCGATCGATCGTCTTCGCCGCGATCGGGAAAGGCAGGAGCTGCGGCGATTGTTCTACGTTGCCGCCACTCGCGCGCGCGAGGAGCTGCATCTCTTCGCGCGGCCTTCGTACAAAATTGGTCACGACGGACTGTACAGCCTTGTCCCGCCGCGCGAAAGCCTACTGAAGATTGCATGGCCCGCCCTGAAAGATCAGATTGAACGGGAATTCGCAGCGTGGCGCGCTGCAACCGCCGCGGCCGAGCCCTTGATTGTGCAATCAATCGCCGCCAGCGAGGACGCCGGCGTGCTTGAGATGCCACGGGCGCCAAAGCCCACGCCCATGCGGCGGCTGCCCGCTGGGTTCGCCGCCTCGCCGGCCAAGCCAACAGGAGCAGCCGCGGAGGCGCCGCTCGCCGGAGTGGGAAGCCTCTACCAGCGGCATGAGGGCGGGCTGCCGGTGCGGCTGCTGGGCAGGGCCGTCCACCAACTGCTCGAAGAGCTGGCTCAGGTTCGCGCCGCGCGCACAGACGAAGCATCCCGCACTGCCCTGGCCCGCGTGATGCCGCGGATCGCGGCGGAAATCCGCACAGCAGGTGTTGAGCCCTCCCAAGCCGATCGCATTGCCGAGCAGGCCCTGCAAATTGTGCTTGAGGCCGCAAACGATCCCCAGGCGCAATGGATTCTTGCGCCACATGCCGGTGCCGCAAATGAGATCCGCTGGACCGGAATCCTCGACGGCAGCTTACGCACGGTGCAGGTAGATCGCGTGTTTCGCGCCGGAGCCACACCAGGAGCGCTCGCCAATTCAAACAGCGAGAGCGGCACCTGGTGGATTATCGATTACAAAACTACGCAGGAGGGCGGGCTTGATCCCGCCGCCGCCCTCCCGCAATTGCGCGCAATCTTCGCACCGCAGGTGGAGGCATACGGCAAAATTCTCCGCAATCTTCACGGCGTCGACGTTCGCGTGTGCGGCGGGCTGTATTATCCGCGCATGGCGCAGTTCGATTGGTGGCAGCTATAACTCCGGCGGCGCCAGCCGCAAAACTGCAGGCCCCATGCAAGCGCTCTTGCCCCCTCGTCCCGGTCGGGATCCCCATCGAGCGATTTTGGCTCGACGAGGTGACTCGTCCCCTGTCTCTCCGTTCCCTGTTCCCTGATCCCTGTCTCTCTACACCTTGCAAAGCTCCTCGGCCAGTAAGTCGCGGCGAGCCAGAATGAGCCGGTCCGCGTTGCGCAGCAACAGCGCGTAGGCAAGAACCGCCAGAACCGCGAAGGGCCCAAAAATCCAGGCCCCGAGCCACGGATTGGCAAAGTGCCGCGACAGCAGCGCCACGGGAACCTGCAAAAGCAAACTGCCGAACAACACCAGCAGAACCAGCAAACCGCTGGTGCGATTGCCGGGTACGCCGCGCCGCTGCGGCAGTTTGCCGGGAACAAATTTGCGTGGGGACTGGATGGAACGGAAGGTCCCCAAGGTAAGATTGGCCGCGACCACGAAGACCGCCCACAGCAGAGTCGACACCTCAGTCGATTGCGGAATGGGCGCGTGCGCCAGCATGTCGACCACAATCCAGGCGAGGCTCGCCTCAATCACAATCAGCGACAGGCTGAGAAGATTCTTGGCCACGATCACGTCGCGCAAACGAACGGGCGCAAGCAAATAAATCTGCACGCCCAGGCCATCGGCGCCAAAGATGTTGTAAAGCGTGGCCAGCAGGCCCGCGAGAACATAAGCCAGCGCGCCGGGAAGAAGATAACGCGGATGCTGAGAAAAGATGCCGCGGTTGAGCACGATCAGGATGGCGAGGGGATAAAACATACCGATAAGTTGCGCGCTGTTGCTGCGCAGCGTCAGCCACTCCTTGCGAAGGCATGCAGCCACCACGGGTGGAAGCACCGGCCGCGCCGGCGGCGCAGTGATAGCGATCTTCGGTTGCGGCGCGGTTGTTTTCGCGTGCAGCGCCGCATTTGCAGGGGCGGCGCGGCTCACGCCTTCGCTCAGGTACTCGCCGAGAAACTGCTTGTGCAGCCGGATGGCGAACACCGCCGCGAAAAGCGCCGTACTCGCCAGGAGAGCCACGAACGGCACGATCGCGGCAAAGGGGTGAACGCTTTTGACGATGGTGTCGGATGCGAATCCCGGCGGCAGCCAGTCCAGATAGCCGTGCGACACGCGCACAAAACGGACCAGCCAGCTATTTGAGGCGCCCGGAGCATGTGACGGAGCGCGCTGCAGGTTGAAAAACTGGAATGCCACTGCCACCAGCGCCATGAGAATGCCGAAGATCTCGCGGAAGCGGCGATTGGCCAGCCAACGTTCCATCCATGCGCCGATCATGCGCGTGAAAAAGATATTGGTCCAGGCGTAGATGCCCAGCGTTATCAGCGCGGGAACGGCGAGCGAAGGTCTGGCTATACCGATTCCAACTGCAGCCGCCAGCAGCGCCAAACAACCCACAATCGTGCTGGGCGTGGTGAAGCCGATCAGGGTGCGCAGAACAAAGTAACGCCCGAAGCGCAGTGGAAAACGAACCAGCGAAGCTGGATCGAAGTTTGACAGCGACACGGCTATGCTCAACCCGTTGACAGCCACAAATTGCCATAGCAGCGCGATGCCGGCCAACAGCGACGACAGATTGTGCGCATGGTGATGAGCGGCCTGGTCCCACGCCAGATAGCCGCTGCCGGCCACCGGCCCTACCACTGCGAGCGCAAGGAACGGCCAGACAATAATGCGCAGCAGAATCACAAAGACAAGGCTGACGGCCTGGCGCGCAGTGGAGGACCGGCGACGCGAAAAGCCGTTGATGAACATGCGCCAGCGCAGCCAGGCCACGGCCACAAGCTGCGTGCGCGCGGAAATGGGCTCAGGATGCGCGGGAAGCGTCACGCCGCCATTCACCTCAGCCATGACAGCTCCTGTTCGGGTGCGGTCACTCCCCGGTTGCCTTCACGATCGGTGCCCACGACTTCGAGAAAGATTTCTTCCAGGCTGCGCGGCTTGCCGTGCGAGGCGTCCGATCCCGAACCTGCCTCACCCGCGCGCCCGGCGCCGGCGCGCAGCTCCTCAAGCGATCCATGCGCCACCAGCTGACCGCGATGAATGATGCCGATGTGCGTGCAGAGGCGCTCCACGATTTCGAGCACATGC
>JASHYS010000380.1 GCA_030042915.1 Acidobacteriaceae bacterium | reverse complement strand
CTGATCGCGCGCGGAGGAGCCTACGCCCGTTCCTGGGCCGCCCAGATGCAGGAGATCGCTCGTGGTTGACGGCGACTGGCTGCAAAGCGCGAGCCCCGCGTTTCGACTATTGATTGCGACCTCGTGGCTGGCTCCCGAGCCGTGGCAGACACGCCAGGAGCAGGAGATTCGTCAAGCGATCGAGGCACAACCAGACTGGGAAGAGTATCTCCGCCTGGTTGACCGTCATGGTACGCCGGGGCTGAGCTGGACGGCCCTCAGCCGTACCGATGGCATTCAAGTCCCGGAGACTGTCGCGCAAAAGCTTCGCAAACGAAGCGATGCCTGCCGCAAAGAGGCAATTCTCAATTGCCTGCTTCTGGGCGACGTCTTGAAACGCTTCAACGGTGCCGGAATTCCTGTGGTTCCGCTCAAAGGGCAGGTTCTTTCCTTCGAGCTTTATGGCGACGTCGGAATTCGCTACTCTCGCGATCTGGATGTCGCGGTGCCCGCCGGCGACCTCAATCGGGCGCAGGCCCTCATCACAGCCAAAGACTGGCAACTGGAATCCACATTCTTTCCCATGAGCCCGCGCCAGTGGAACAGTTTCCTGCGCCACGAACAACACATCAACTTTGTGCACGCGCGCACCGGCACATTGTTGGAGCTTCATTGGCGTTTTCAATGGGAGACTCGCGACGCCACAAGCGCCCGGTGGGCGCGCAGCATTTCAGGGATCTGGCAGGGATGCCGGGTGCAGACGATGCACCCCGGAGACAAGGCTCTCTACCTTTGCTGCCATGGCGGACTGCACGCGTGGTTTCGCGCCAAGTGGCTGGGGGATCTGGCGCGTGCCCACTCCTCGGGGCTGCTCGATTGGGAAGCGAGCCTCAATCAGGCTCGGCAGTCAGGGCAGGAGCGGGTCGTGTGGGCAGGGCTGCTGCTTTTGGATCGGGTGTACGGACTTCCAATCCCCGATCTGCCCGCAAGTGCAAAGATGAGCCCAAGGCTCGTCGCAACGCCACTGCGAGCGCTTAAAGACCCTCATGAGCCGCAACATCGTGTGGGACCAGCCAAGCTTCGCAACAGAATTCGTCTCAGCCGTTACGAAAGTTTGCTGTGGCCGAAAAAAAGCTGGCGGACCAGCCTCTCTGACCTCTTCTATGGCCGCGAGGACTTCAGAACGGTCCGACTTCCCGACAGCCTCTTCTGGGTCTATACGCCTTTGCGCCCCATTTTATGGGTGTGGAGATGGATTCGGCTCCCCCGGCGCCATCCTGGAGCAAGTCTCTGATGAGCCCTCGTAAGACGAGGCGCCTGGATCGCAATTGCTCCATTCAGTGCGCGAAGAATGAGGAAAAGAGGGCACAGATATGCAACATCTGAGCAGAATTTTGCTTGCGTTCCTTCTGTGCGCACTTTAGAATCAGAGGCATAATCCTTATTCCCCCTAAGGAGGGTGCGGATGTCTGTGACTGCAAAACGGAAGGCGGAATTTCAACAACCGGAAGCCAAGAAAGAATGGATCGCGCCCGAATTGAAAAAGATTGATGTCGACCGGATCACAGCATTCGGCCCCCATGCCCACAACGATGGTTTCGACGCGAGCTGAGCCTCTGTCGGCTTCTCTGAGCTTCCCGCCAGCTACGGACGCGGACGGCGCATATCCAGGCCGCTCCCGCAAATGTGGTTTCAATTGTGAATTGAAGGCTGCCGACCTTCACTGTATTGCGGGTTCTACGGCGCTCGTTGACCAGCGAAATAGAATGTAATCGCCATGCACGTTCCAACGGAAGCTGAGGCTAAGCAGGCCCAAGAATTCCAGGGGTGCTGGCGGCATTGCGGCAAGCTGTAAGCAGGTCACTCTTCTCAATGCAACGAAGTCTTCCCTTCGATTACGTCTTGAAGGAGGGCTGCCGGCACGCGTGGCAGACAGCGAAAAACTGCGTCAAGGTTCTGCTCGGACGTAAGCCGTGGGATGACGACCGCTTGGCGTTCTTCAGGCAATACATCCTGCACGCGGTTGGTCTCAGGCCGATCCGGGCGATTTCCTGCGCCATCGACAATCCTGACGAAGGGGCCGGCGCCCAGGCGCTTCACGTCATGAGCACAATCGCAATCGCTCGCGCTTACGCTCTTGAATATCTGCACACACCATTCAAGGCGATTGGGCACGCCGAATGTCCCATGGCGGAGTGGGTTGCGGCTTGGGAAGCGGTTTTCAATCTGGGCGCGGGAGAGGCGCTGTATGACCCTGGGCGTCGCGGCGTGCTCAAAGCCGGCTATAAACTGGTTTATTTTGACGTGGTCCGTGCAGGACCCGAGCCGCGCAAATCCTTCCAGAATTGTTTTAGGGCCCTAATCCCTGAATTCAGGCGCAAATATTACCTGAACAAAGCTCCTCGCGTGACACCCGACGTGACGGTCGCCGTGCATATTCGGCGCGGCGATGTGAGTGTTTCTGAAAACAGCCACAAGTACACAGATACCGGGATGATCCTGCGGATTGCCAGCGCGGTGAAATCGACCCTTGTTTCCCGGGGAGTTCCCTTCAGCATGCACATCTACGGAGAGGGAAGCATCGCCGATTTTGCAGAATTGTCCTCGCTTGACGCCGAGTTCTTTCTGGATGCTGACCCCATCTGGACGATGCAGGAACTGGTCGAGGCGGATATCTTGCTCGTGGCCAGAAGCTGCTTCAGCCATTACGCAGGCCTCATCTCCGACGGAATCAAGATCTTTGAAGAGTCCTCGAGGCGGATGCCTCCCGCCGTCTTGGGAGGCCGAGACCTGGAGGATTGGCTTCCCTTCCAGCCAGATGGCTCGTTCGACCGCGCCAGCTTCGAGCGCCTGCTTTCGTTGCTCCTGCTAGCCAAGAGCAAAATGGCCGCGGGCAACGCAGTCGAAGCAGCACTTCCTAGTCCGCATTAGTCAAGATCTTCTGCACCTGGCGCCCAGTGGTTGCGCAATCCGATCGGGCGTAGAATGATGCCATGATGCTCCGGGCCGCAATCGCTCTGATCGCGCTTGTCGTGCCGGCCTATGCGCAACACGGCGGCGCGCACGCCGGATCGTCTGGCAGTCGAGGATTTTCAGGGCACGGCGGGTTTTCAGGATCATCTGGTTTCTCACATTCCAGCGGCTCTGCGCGGCCCGCACCGCCAGTGCGCTACGGCGCTTTGGGCAGCACGGGGTTTCGAGCGATTGCGCCGCCGCGCTACACGAACTTTCGGACTCCCTACAACGGAAATCGGTCGACGGCCTTCCGACCTCCATATGATCCCAGAGGAAACGGCGCGTCCCGCGGCGGGGATCGCGTTCCGTACGGCGGACGCAGACATTCGGGCGGGAATTGGTACGTGTATAGCTATCCGCCAGGGCTCGGATATGGATACCCCTATCTAATCGATCCCGGGTTCTATGACTGGGGTTGGGGAGATTCCGACGACTCCGGCGACGATTCGTCTGCGTACGATCAGGGCGCAGCGCCATACCCAGAGTATGCGGCTCCCTATCCAGAAGAAGGCTATGGCTCGGTGCAACCCGCTGAAGCAGAACCGGGGACATCTTCCGCGCCCGTGCCTGAGCAGCCTCTCACAGTGATATTCAATAACGGCCGCGCCCCCGTGAAAGTGCAAAACTACATGATGACTTCGAGGGTCCTCACCGATCTCGATTCGCAGCACTACGAACAGATTCCTCTGGGTGAGATCGATTTGGCCGCAACCCAGCAGGCGAATAGCGCCGCCGGCGTGGAGTTTCAGATCCCGGGCGCATCCCGCGAGTGAATTAAGAGTCTTCGGATTTTTCCCGCAACCGCCATTTGTCTCAGCGCACAGGTTTTCGCTCGCTAAATGAACGGGCGGGAATCTATTTCCATTACGGCGCCGGGAAGACGCGGATCAGAGGCAGGAGGCTGGAGTAGTCGTCGGTCCATAAACGCAGCCCCGGCCGGAAGACGGGTGACCGGCCCGCCGACGCCACTTCAGGCTGCTGAAAGAATGCCGCGTTGTCGGTGAGCAGGACCCAATAGGCTGTGTACTCGCCACGGTCTTCGTTGGCCGCGCTCGAGAAACGCATGGCGTTCATGTGGGCCGACTGCGCCAGCAGGGCAATGGCCGGCTCAAGATCGACATGCTGGTTAGAAATATGAAAGGCGACGATGCCGCCCGGCGCGAGATGCCTGCGATAAAGCGCCAGCGCCTGCACGGTAAGCAGATGCAGAGGGATCGCGTCGCCCGAGAATGCGTCGACCGCCAGCACATCAAATTGCTGGGGGCTTTCGCGCGTAAGCGATGTGCGCGCGTCGCCATCGACGATCGTCACCTGGGCCTGTGATTCGCGGATATATGTAAATACGTTGCGCGCGATGGGGATAACGGCCGGATTGATCTCGTAAAAGCGGATGCGGTCGCCAGGGCGGCCGTAAGCGGCCAGCGTTCCAGCTCCCAGCCCGATGACGCCAATGCTGCGCGGACGGTTCTGGCAACAGAAGCGCAGCGCCAGGCCCACGCCGGAGTCCTCGGCATAATAAGTGGTTGGCATTTTGCGCTGCGCATCGGTCCCGAAGATCTGCGTGCCGTGCTCGATAGAGCCGTTGGTCAGGGTGCGCAAGACCGCCCCGGGAAATCCGAAGTTCTGCTTCACGCGCAGCGCCGCGTAGAAGTTGCGCACCGCAAGCAGGGTTTCGCGCTGGTAGGTAATGTGAATCCAGATGCAGAGCACCAGCAGCATGATGCTGGCAGCGGACCAGAGCAGCCGCTGCGGCCAGCCGCCGCGCCATGTGCCGGCGAGAGCGAGTAGAGCGGTGACGAAGAACGTTGCGGCCAGATCGTAGTTGAAGTCGAAGACCATGGGCGCGACGATTCCCACCAGCAGTGATCCCAGCGCGCCGCCCGCGGCAAAGTAAAGATAAAAAACCGTGGATTCGGAGTCGCGCTGCGGCCGCAGAGCATACGCTTCGACGTGGCAAAACAGGCCGGCGACAAGCAGCTCGAAAAGAAAAAATGAAATGCCGATGGCGATGGGCACCGAGTGGTCAACCTGCGACAGCATGTAGGCCAGGCCGGCCAGCATCACAACCAGGAATCGCGCCAAAATGCCGCGCGGCAAAAAGCGCGGAAACTGGAAGGCCAGAATGATCGAGACCAGGTAGACGCCGAGAGGAAGAATCCAAAGCAGCGGAATGGGCGCGATGTTGGCCGTGATGTAGCTGGTGACCGCGCAGAGCTGCATCGATGCGCCCATGGGCAGCAGCAGCCAGAGCAGCTTGTGCACGAGAGGCGTTTCGGGCGCGTCCGGTTGGCGCTCCGCTTCAAGCGGCGCAGAATCCGCCGGCTTGGCACGGGCACGCCAGGTGAGCTGCGCCGCCAACGCGGCGAACACAGCGAAGCCACAACACCACGCCGCGCGCTGCCAGTGCAGGGTGAAGTTGGGCTCAATCCACGCGGGATAAGCAGCCAGCGCCAGCAGCGACCCCAGATTCGAGAGTGCAAACAGCCGGTACGGAATGCCTTGGTGCTCGATCTGCGACCACCACACCTGCAGCAGCGGGCTGGTCGAGCCGAGCATGAGAAACGGCAGGCCGATCCAGATGCCGAGAGCGACGAAGATGGTTGTTATCGGATGCGCAGCGCCATTGCTGAGATTGATGCTACCCCGCACCCAGAAGGCGCCGAGAGCCAGCGCAGCGGCGAGCAGAAGCAGGTGCCGGCGCCAATGCGAATGCCGGGTGAGCCAGTGCGCGTACAGGTAGGCGCAGAGCAGCGTGGTTTGAAAAAAAACGAGGCACGTGATCCACACCGCCGCCGACCCGCCGAGAACAGGCAGCAGTTGCTTAGCTGCCATGGGCTCGACCAGGAAGAGCAGAAACGCCGAGAGAAAGATGGCGCTGGCAAACAGCAGGCGCGAACGCGACACGGCCAAGATCGAGGCTCCGTTTCGATGCAAAGAGCCGATGCTATCACAGGCGGGAGCAGCGGAGTGAGCGGAGCCGACGGGGTTGGCGGAGTCAGGGCGCTCAGTCAGAATCGAGCGGACCCGAGGCAGGCATGGGAGAAGTGAAGAAGATCCGCTCACAGAAATAAGGCGCGCTTACGCGAGCGGGGCTTTGGGCCGGACGGCCGTGGGGCTGAGCTAGGATTTTTCTGTGGCCGAAGCGATTTTAGCGTCAGCTTCTGAGATGACGCGGAGCGCTTCGTCGTAGGCGGCTTCGCTCTCGCCGGCTTCCTTCCACATCTGCTCGCCGCGCTGGAGCTGCTGCTCGGCGCGCGGCACGTCAATCTCTTCGGGCTTGAGGGCGTCCGATGCCAGAATGGTGACGCGATCGGGCAGAACCTCAACGAATCCCCAGCTCACGTTGTAGCGCGAAGTGTCGGGGCTGCTGGATTCGATGCCCGCGCCACTGTGAATGCGCACATCGCCCGCGCCCAATTCGGCCATCAGCGGCGCGTGGCCGTAGAGCACTTCCATATAGCCGGACTTTGAAGGCAGCTCCACAGCCGTGGCATCAGCCTCGAAGAGAATGCGCTCCGGCGTGACCAGACGTACGCGAAGTTGGTTGGATTCGTCTGCCATAAATTGCTCCAAGCTACCAGCTCCTGGCCTCCAGCCTCCAGCTCATGTTGCGATCGTTGAAGCCATCAACCACGCAATAAGAAGCTAAAAGCTAGTGGCTAGCAGCCAGAAGCTGCTTTTCACACACTCGCTTTCAGCTTCTCGGCCGCTTCCAGCACATCTTCGATGGCGCCCTGCATATGGAAAGCCTGCTCGGGCACATCGTCGTACTTGCCTTCCAGCACGCCTTTAAAGCTGCGCACCGTATCGGCGATCTTCACGTACTTGCCCTTGAGGCCGGTGAATTGCTCGGCCACGTGGAACGGCTGCGAAAGGAACTTCTGCACCTTGCGCGCACGGGCCACGGTGATCTTGTCGTCTTCAGAGAGCTCGTCGATGCCCAGGATGGCGATGATGTCCTGCAGGTCCTTGTAGCGCTGCAGAATTCTTTTCACGCCCTGCGCCACGTCGTAGTGATCCTGGCC
>JASHYS010000379.1 GCA_030042915.1 Acidobacteriaceae bacterium | reverse complement strand
TTCTCTTGCGAATTCAATATGTTGGCAAATGTGACACCAATCACATGGGGGGGTGAATGGGGTCACTGCTCGCTCCAGAACGGGGAGTGCACACTCAAAATCCGAGAGGAGTCCATTCAGGCACTCGCTCTTTCTGGATTCACTTATGAGTTTTGAACAGGGATTGAAAACCATCGTGGTCGCAACCGACCTGCAGGGTCAAGCTGAAGCGGCTCTTGAATACGCACGCAAGCTGGCCACCTCCTACGGAGCGCGAATCGTTCTCGCTCACGGTCTCGATCCCATGGAATATGCCTCGGTGGATACGCTGCCGGGCAGCGTTCGAAGCCATCTGACGGCTCAAGCACGCAAAGTGCTCGACGAGCTTGCGGCCGATCTCTTGCGCGAAGGCATTCACAGCCACTCCGAGATACGCCAGGGCGCCGTGGCCGAAATGCTGGTAGAGGTGGCGAAGCAATACAAAGCTGGGCTCATCGTCATCGGCACCAAAGGTTCGCAAGGCGCCGGACCGGTGGTCGTGGGAGCCATCGCTGAGCAACTGGTTAGGCTATCGCCGTGTCCTGTTCTGGCCGTAGCCGCCGATTGGAATGCCGGCCCGCACCGGCCCACGCCCGGTGGACCTGTGCTGCTGGCCATGGAAAGGAACGAAGCCGCTGCGGCCGCCGCTGCTACGGCCTATTCGCTCGCCGCAACCTTTGCGCGCCCTTTGCTGGTGCTGCATGTGCGCACCGCAGCTGAGGCTTCAGCCTTGCTCAATCCTTGCGCCGCCAGCCTTCAGGATCTGGGAATCAAAGTGCAAGGCAATGTGCCGGTGCGCTGTCTCACCAAGGACGGCAACCCGGTGGATGCCATCGCGGAAGCCATTGCCGAAAACCACCCCTGCATCCTGGTCGCAGGGGTCAAACGCTTGAGCGGAACACCGGGCCCGCACGGCACAGCCTTTGCCATGCTGTCTGCATCGCGGGTCCCGGTTCTTTGTGTTCCGCCCGGCGGTTCGCAAGCCGGTAAGGAGCGGGAGATTGCGCTTCCCGCTGCCGTCCCGTAGGCGGTGCAGCCGCCTGCACAGCGTTTTAAGAAATGCCGTTAGGGGGCCGATGAGCTCCGCACGCCTGCAGCGGGCATTTACCGGCGGCCCAGGCAAACATTCTGTAAACTGCAACCGCGCATCGCGCAGCCGGGCCACTTGGCGAGGAAGATGGAAGACCTGACCATTCGCGCAGACGACCGGCTCGAACGCCTCGCGGCCGTAGCGGCACATCCGCTCGCCGAACTGCTGGAGTGCCCGCAGGAGGCTGAAAGCCTGCTCGCCGGCGCCTCGACCTGTGTCGATTTTGACGCGGGCCAGGTCGTCTTTCGCCAGCGTACCTCCTGCAAAGGGCTATACGTAATCGTCTCAGGTGATTTTGTGCGCAGCACCGAGCGGTTTCAAATGCGCCTTACTCTAGGGTCGGTGCGGCCCGGCGACCTGGTTGAATTGGCAGCCGCCCTGGGCGACGGGCACCACACCTACACTCTGCGCTCTCTCTCATCCGGCTCACTGCTCTTCCTTCCCATTGAAGTGCTGCATCGGGCATTTGAAAGCCATCCCCCTTTGCGGATGCGTCTCCTCGAGGAACTGGCTCGCGAGGTGTCGCGCGCTTATATCACCTGTTCGATGAGCCGCATCACGCCCGTCCGGCGGCATGGAAACCACGCAGCCCGCGCCTGACTCCCCGTTCTCTTTCGAACCGCCGGTTTCAGCCTTGGAAGGTGGTTTAAGCAAACAGACGTCTTGCCTTATGGGATTTGCGCTATACTTTTCCTAGCATTCCCCCAAGGGCACTGGTATGGCCGGGTTCCACTCGCATCACCCTCCGGAAGATTGCCTGAATTGCGAGCATCGCCATCTACGCATGTTTTGCAATCTCACACCGGAGGCTCTGGCCGATTACGACCAGATTGGCATCATGATGAGCCACGCCCGTGGCGCCAAACTGTTTTCTGAGGGCGATCCGGCGCGTAACGTTTTTGTCATCTGTTTCGGACAAGTCAAAATCTCCTCCACCTCGCGCGACGGCAAGACCATGATCCTCAAGATTGCCGGGCCCGGCGACGTGATGGGTCTGAGCGCAGTCCTGGCCAACGTGCCTCACGAAGTCACCGCCGAAGCCATCGAGCCCTGTCAGGTGAAAACGGTGCGCAAGCAGGAGTTCGTTGAGTTTCTGGGCCGTCACGGCATTGCTTCCATGCACGCGGCGCAATCACTTTCCGGCGAATACCTCACGGTTTTTCATGATGCCAAGCGCCTGGCCCTTTCCGGCTCGGCTGCGGGACGGCTGGCGCGCTTGCTGCTCGATTGGGGCCGGGCCGCTGCCAACGGCAAGCCGGAAATCCGCTTCACCATGGCCCTGACCCACGAAGAGATCGCCAACATGGCCGGCACCTCGCGCGAAACCGTCACGCGGCTCCTCAATCAGTTCCGCCGCGACCAGTGGATCGCCATCAAGGGCACCAGTCTCACCATCCTCAAGCCCGACCAGCTCGAGCGGCTGACCGCATAAAGCTCTCCTGACATCGTTCGGGACTTCTCAGCAAACTCCGCGTACTGCCTTTGATAGCTTGAGGACATGCGCGACCCTGCCGCCCCACTCACCGAATCCGCTCTCGACCTGGAATCTCTCACTGCCGATGTGGTTGCCATGGCCATGAAGGCCGGCGCAACCGACGCCGAGGCCGTGGCGCGCGAGGGCGATGAGTTCAGCGTCAACGTACGCATGGGCGAGGTGGAGACGCTGAAGGAATCCGGCTCGCGCGGGCTGGGTTTACGCGTCTTCCTCGGTAAACACTCGGGTTCGGCTTCCACCAGCGATCTCTCAGCAGACGGAATTCGCCAACTCGTCGACGGCGCCTTGGCGCTGGCTCGCGTCACTGAAGAAGATCCCTTCGCCGGCCTGCCCGAGCCCGGCGAATTCGGGTCGATCCCCGGCGACCTGCACCTCTATTTCGACGACGTGTATTCGCTTCCCGGTCCGGAACGCATTGCGTGGGCGCAGCGCGCTGAAGCCGCGGCGCTGGCTGCCGACCCGCGCATCACCAACTCCGATGGCGGCAGCTTCGATGCCTCTACGGGCCGAAGAGCTCTTGCCAATTCTCGCGGCTTCGTAGGCGGTTATCGCACCAGCTACGCTGCTGTCTCCGCTTCGCCTTTGGCCAAAGATGCCAACGGCCAGATGCAGCGTGACGGCTGGTGGTCGAGCGCACGGAGCTTCGCGTATCTCGAGTCTCCCGAAGATGTGGGCCAGGAGGCCGCGCGCCGAACGCTGCGCCGTTTGGGAGCCAGGCGCGTTCCAACGCAACGCGTTCCCATCGTATTCGCGCCCGAAACAGCCCGATCCCTGGTCGGTTCGGTCTTCGACGCCGCTTCAGGCGATGCTATCTGGCGCAGCGCTTCGTATCTTGCCGGAAAACTTGACCGCGCCGTCGCCGCACCCGGTTTGACCATCGTCGACGACAACACCATGATTCTGCCCAACGGCACGGGCGGTTTCGGCACTTCGCCTTTCGACGACGAAGGCCTTCCATCACTGCGCACACCGGTTGTCGAAAGCGGGATCCTTCGCAATTACCTGCTGAACACCTACACCGCGCGCAAGCTGGGCATGAGGTCTACGCACAACGCCGCGCGCGGTCTGGCGGGAACCCCGGGAATCGGCTGCGGCAACCTTTATGTCGAGCCCGGCAGCCTCACGCCCGACGAAATCCTCCGCAACGTCCGCGCCGGCCTCTACGTCACCGGCCTGATGGGCTTCGGCGTCAATCTCGTCACGGGCGACTACTCGCGCGGCGCTACCGGCCTCTGGATCGAGAACGGCCAACTCACCCATGCCGTGGAAGAAGTGACGATTGCCGGCAACCTCGCCGAGATGCTGCTCAATGTCACGGCTATTGGCAATGACCTGGTTTTTCGCGGCTCCGTGGCTTCGCCCACATTGCGCATCGACGGAATGATGATTGCCGGGACCTGAGTCGCCGGCCGTTGAGCCATCTGCGTTTCATGCCGCGCGCAATGTCAACAGCGAGATTTCCGGCGGACAGTTGAACCGGAAGGGAACGCCCACCGTGCCGATGCCGCGATTCACGTAAAGCTGCATGTGGCCCAGCCGGAACCAGCCTTCTACGTATTTCCTGCCCATTTCCGGAAGGTCAAGCGCACCCACAAAAGGAAACCGAACCTGGCCCCCGTGCGTATGGCCGGTCAGCATCAACGAGACCGCCTGCCCCGACGGCAGCGTCAGCAACTCGTCGGCATAGTCGGGCGCGTGGCACATCAGGACGATGGGTTCGTTTGCCACATTGCGGATCGATGGGGGAATCGCTTCGTCGGGACGCGGAAAGCCCTCCACCGGATCGGCGACTCCGCACAGCCAAAACCGCCCGCCCGGCCGCTCCACGGCCAGCCAGCTATTGTGGAGCACCGTCATGCCGTTGCTCTGGAGCGCCTCGGTCACCTCTCTTGCGCCGATCATCATGTCATGGTTTCCGAGTATGGCATAACGCTCGCGGCATGTGAGTGCATTGAGCAGGTTAGCGCATTGCCACCCCGCACCCACGGCGAACTTCCTGGGCCCTAAACCCGCTGAGACAAAGTCTCCGGTCAAGAACACGGCATCCGGATTCAAGGCATTGATGTGGCTCACGGCGTCGCGCACAAAAAACGGCTCCGTGAACTCGTCCATGTGGATGTCGCTGAGTTGTGCAACGCGGAAACCGTCAAAAGCTGAGGACAAGCCGGGGATCAATACCTCGTGGCGCGTGATTTCGATCCAATGCCGCTCGATCTCGCCCGCATAAAGCGCCAGGGCGCCCGCGGCGCACGCGCCCGCGGTGAGAAACTGGCGACGCGTGATGCGTGCCTTGGAAGGGGGAGAAGAAGAAACAATCACACTCCATGGTATCGGAATTCCATCCTCGCGCGCCAATGCAGCACGAGGCGCACGCGCCAAGCCGCATCTTCAGGCGGGTTCCTCCGCTTCACTCGGCTCAGCGGCAAAATACACCGCCACCTCTCGCCAGTTGTTCACGCGCACAAACCCGGTCGCCGACACATTGTGCGGCGCGGTGTAAAGCAATCCTTGCCCATTGAAGCGCAACAGGTTCTTGGGCTGATCATCGATGAGGTAATCGGCGCGAAGAATGCTCTTGTTGCCGCAGAAAACATAGTGAGTGGGGGGAATGAAAGGGAAGTGGCGCTGCAGCCAGCGATATTTCGGGCCCAGCGAATTGGGCACGGCCATGGCCTGCGTGGCGATGAAGATCTCGAAGCGCGCCGAGAGATCCTTCAGCACCGGCTGCGCATCAGGCATCAGCGGCAGGTCCTCAAAGAAATCCTCGGCGTCGAGAAAGGCGCGCAGTTGCGCTTGCCGGTCGAGGGGCGTAATCTCCCACAATCCCTTGCCGGCCAGATCCTCGGTGGTCACATCCTCGTCAAAGGTCTGGTTGTAGCGGCGAATGTGCTCTGAGAGCGTGTCCGCCATTACCTCATCCATATCGACACAGATGCGCAGCACAGAACTGCTCCCGCAGAATGCCTTCAAAAAAAGGTTAGCAAAACAGGAAAAGCCTTTTACAGTCCAAACGGCCAAACCCGCTGCACGGTCTTCGAAAGAATCTCTTCACGCTCCTGGGGCGTGAAAAAGTTCATGTGATCGCGATACAGCTCTACGATTTTTCCGTAGGGAAGCTGTGCCAGAGAGACCGGCCAGTCTGTGGCCCACATCAGCCGCTGGGCGCCAAAGCTTGCCAGAATGCGCTTCACTTGGTCCTGCGCGTCCGCGTAAGGATAAGGCTGCTTCGACAGGGACCACATGTGCGAGATTTTGACAAACACGCGCGGGTAGCGCGCCAGGTCGAGAAGCAGCTTCAGCAGGTCGGGCCGGTCCACTGGGCAGTCGGCCATGTGATCGATCACCACCGTCAGCTCGGGGTTCGCCTCGATAAGAGGCACAAGATCGAGCATTCGCGTCACCGGCGCGAGGAGGGTCATGGGCACCTTCAGCTGGGTGCACCGCCGCCAAAGAGGCCGCATCAGCGGGCCGCGAATCCAGTCGCCCGACGCATCGGCTGCGGGGCTCAGCCGGACGCCGCGAAACCCCTCCTCAGTCAACCGGCTCAATTCGTCCGGCGCACCGGGGTCCTCAGGGTTCACCCGGCAAACCCCCTGGAATGTGCCCCGATAACGCTTGAGGACGTTCAACAGGTAGCTGTTGTCCCAGCGGTAGTGAATCACCTGGATGATGACCGTCCGCGCGACCCCATTCGTGCGCATCAGCCCAAGAAGCATCTCCACCGGCGCGTCTTGCGCTGGCGGGTGCGCTCCCGTCGCGAAGGGAAACCTCGCATCGCGCGCGAAAACGTGCACGTGCGAATCAATCAACAGCCGTGCCGTCCCGCGCTCTTGCCCTTTGGATGAGAGCAGTGGAAATGCGAACGCGCTGGCAGCGGCCTTGGCAAGAAAATCTCGTCGGCTGGGCATGGGATGCGTTTGGCGGGACAATCTCGCCGTCAGGCCTCGGCCTGCCTCGGTTTGCGCGGGGCTCGCCCTGCGCCGGGAACCATCTCGGGTTGCGGCTCCTTGGGCGCCGGAGCCATCGCCGGATCCCAGTACAGCAGCCGGCTGCAACTGTCGCAGGCCAGCAGTTCGCCCTCGCGCAGCTCGTTCCACGTCTGCGGGCGCACGCCCATGCGGCATCCCATGCACTGCTGATTCTCGGCTCTGACGATAGCGGTTCCGCGCACTGCGGCGATGCGGTCGAACCGCGCCAGCCAACTTTCATCCAGCGTCCCACGCACCGACGCGCGAGCAGCATCGAGCGCGGCAAGCTCAGCGTTCAATTGCTGCTGGCGGGCAGCCACGCTGGCGCGTGCCGCTTCAACCTCGGCCGCAAACCGCTCCACTTCAACGCGTGCCTGCGCAAGTGCCGCCTCTTGCTTCTCAGTGCGTTCCAGGCTCGCGTACTCTTCATTCTCCAGCCGATCGGTCTCCTTGGCGGCGAAATTGATTTCGTGCTCAATTGCCACGGCCTGTTCGGGAGTGTTCACCGAGTCGAGCTGAGCGCGAAACCGCGCCGCCTTCTGCTTGTGCGCATCGATTTCGCGCTCGAGGCGCGAGCGCACTGAGTCCTCGCGGCTCAGCACGTTCGAAGCTTCGGTTGACTCGCGTTCCGCTGCTGCCAGCGCCGCCTGCGCCTTGGCTGTCTCCGCGGGCAGCGCGCGCAGCTCCTGGTTCACACGCGCGCGATCGAGCTCTATACTCTGCAGCTTTACGAGGGTTTCAATCAGCGCTTGCATCCGTGACAAAAGTCTACGTCATCCGGCAGGCACAGGAACAGTTGGACCCTCCGCGCTGACAGCTCCCTCGCTTCCTTGCTCCCTGCACACCCGGAGGGTCCCCCATGGACAGGTCTTCGTCGCTGGGGTGGCTAGGGATACATCCTGTGCAGCATGCGCGGGAAGGGAATTGTCTCGCGCACATGGTCGAGTGCGCAGATCCACGACACCACGCGTTCGATGCCCATGCCGAAGCCAGCGTGCGGGACGCTGCCGTAGCGGCGCAGGTCAAGGTACCATTCAAATGCCTGCCGCGGCAGCTTGTGCTGGTCGATGCGCTCGCTCAGCAATTCGTAGCTCGACACACGCTGCGACCCTCCGATAATCTCGCCGTAACCCTCCGGCGCCAATACATCGACGCACAGCGCGTAGCGCGGATCCTTCGGGTCCGGCTCCATGTAGAACGCCTTCACGTCCGCCGGGTACCGGTGCACCATCACCGGCCGATCAAACTGGCTGCTCAGCCACGTTTCATCGGGAGAGCCGAAATCGTTGCCATACTCGAACGGCTGCTCCAATTGCCCATTCTTGTGCGCCTGGTTCAGCAGTTCCACCGCTTCGTCATAACGCAGCCTGGGAAACGGCGGCTTTACCGTTTCGAGTTTCGCCAGGTCACGCCCGATCACCTGCAATTCCGCCGCGCGATTCTTCAGCACGCTTTGCACAATGTGCGAAATGTAGTTCTCAGCCAGTTCCATCAGCCCGTCGAGGTCCATAAAGGCGACCTCCGGCTCGACCATCCAGAATTCCGTCAGGTGCCGCCGCGTCTTCGACTTTTCGGCGCGGAAGGTCGGACCGAAGCTGTAGACCTTGCCCAGGGCCAGCGCCGTCGCCTCCACATAAAGCTGCCCGCTCTGCGTCAGGTAGGCAGGATCGCCGAAGTAATCCACGGGAAACAGCGTCGATGTTCCTTCGCACGCAGCCGGCGTCAAAATCGGCGGATCGGTGCGGATGTACCCATTCATGTCGAAGTACTCGGCCGCCGTGCGCATGATCTCAGCGCGAATGCGCAGAATTGCCGATTGCCGCGGGCTGCGCACCCACAGATGGCGCAGCTCCTGCAGGAAATCCACTCCATGCTCTTTCAGAGTGATCGGATACGGCTGCGATTCCGGTACTCTTTGCACCACCTCCAGATCCGCAACATCCAGTTCGTAGCCCCCCGGGGCGCGCTTATCGGCCCGCACTTTCCCGGTCACAATCACCGACGACTCTTGCGTCAGGCCTTTTAACGCATCAAATACTTCGGGCGTGACGCTTTTTACGTGCGCCACGCCCTGAATGGATCCGGTGCCGTCACGAAAGATAGGGAAAAGCAGCTTTCCACTTTCGCGCAGGTTATAGAGCCACCCGCGCAAAGTCACGGTTTGCCCCTCATGCCGGCCTATCTCTGCGATGGTCGCAATAGGCGGAGCGGATTTTACGGTTTCGGTGGCGGCTGAAGCTGCTTCGTCGGGCATCTTGCTTCCTTTCTTACTGGGCGGATTGGACTTTCCAGAATACAGCGCTCAGCGAAGGCAGGCGATGGGCATGATTTCTTTCGTCATACGGGAAAATATTTTGATCTGGACAACAAATACTTATAAAGCGCATCCTAGTAAGAGGAGAGGCAATGACCGATCGGCTTGAAGCGGGCGGCGAAGAGATGCATAAGACCTTGGCGGACACCGAAACCGCCGAGCGTTTTATCACTGAGAAGCGGATTGGCGACCGCATCCGTCGCCTGCGCCTCAAAAAGTCCATGGGCCTGGTCGAATTAGGCAAGCACACCGGACTTTCAGCGAGCTTTCTCTCGCAGTTGGAGACCGGCCGGGTAGTACCCACGCTGCGCAACCTGGCGCGCATCGCCATGGTTTTCTCTAAGGACCTTTCTTATTTCTTCGAGAACGAACCGGCGGCGATGTTCCGCGTGCACCGCAAGAAAGAACGCGTGCGCATGCCGCAAACCGGCGCGGAACCGCCCACCTATACCTTTGAGAGTCTCGGCTACATGGTGCCTGATCGGCACATGGACCCTTATTTTGCCGAGTTCGTTCCCCTGGCCGCGCACGTCGAGCCCAAGTCGCATGTGCACACGGGTTTTGAGTTTCTCTATGTGCTCGCCGGCGAGCTTGCGCTGCGCCATGGTGACCAGGAAGCCCTGCTCGAGGCTGGCGATGCCGTTTACTTCGATGCCGGCACACCCCACTCGTATCGATGTGTGGGCAACAGGCCGTCGCAGGCCGTGATCGTCACCATGCATCAGGCGCCTGCAGCGCAGCCGTTGCTGCTGCGTACGCCTTCAACGGTCGCCCCGGCCCGTCCTGCGCTCGTCCCAGTGCTCAAAGCGTCCGGCTCAAAGCACGGCGCCAGCTCGTAGCAACCGCCTGGCATTGCCCCCGCACCGTCGCCTACTTTTGGTCCGTCACCAGCTTCCCATTGATGTCGCGCACCTCAACCGGCCCCAGCCCCGCATCCTTCAGCGCAGGCTCGATCTTGGCCCGATCGCCCGCCGTCACAATCACCACCTGATCGGGATGCAGGTATTGCTGCGCCACGCGCGCAATATCGGCCTCGGTCACCGCCTCGTATTTCGCAGGCAGATTGCTGTAATAATCCAGCGGCCGATCGTCAAGAAAGATGGCGTCGATCGCTTGCACCACCGACGCGTCCGTTTCAAAGCGACCCGGCAGCGAGCGCTCCGTGGCTTCCTTGGCCGCAGCCAGTTCATCCGGCGTCGAGGGCTTCGCAGGAAAGTTGTGCAACTCTGCCATCAGCTCCTTTGCTGCCGGCGCTGTCACGTCGGTGCGCACCAGCCCTCCCGAGGCAAACAGACCTCCATCGAGATACTCCCTGAAAGCCGAATTGGCGCCGTACGTGTAGCCATGCACTTCGCGCAGGTTCATGTTGATGCGGCTGCCAAAGCTTCCGCCCAGCGTGTAGTTCATCACCGACAGGATTTCGTCATCAGGCGAAGTGGCGGGCACGCCGACCCCAAACACATCCAATGCCGTTTGCGGAGCGCCCGGCTTGTCCACGATCACTACATGAGTGGGTTGCGGCGCCGGCGCTTGTGGAACAGCCATGGGCGCCTCCGTCTTTCCGCTCCATTTGCCGAAATACTTTCGCGCCAGCGTTTCGGCCTGTGTGCGGGTCAGATCCCCGGCCAACACCAGCGCCGAGTCCTGCGGCCCGTAGCGGGCAGCGTAAAAAGTCGAGATATCGGCTGCCGTCACCGATTCCACGCTGTCCGCGGTGCCCGTTCCGCTCCGCCCGTAGGGCTCGTCACCGAACACCAGCTTCGGCCCCACGCGTCCCGCCATGCTTTGCACGTTGTCCGTCTCCTGCGCGATGCGAACCAGCCGTTGCTTGCGCCGCCGGTCCACATCCTCGGCGCGAAAGCCCGGGTGCTCTGCCACATCCGCGAGCAGTTCCATGCCTTCATCCGTATGGCTGGTCAGCACGTCAATCGCGATGGTGCCCGAGTCCATGCCGGCAGACGTCGTCAAACGCGACCCAATCCGTTCCTCGTCGTCGGCCAATTGGGTCAAATCGCGCGAACTCGTCCCGTCGCTCATCACCTCTGCCGTCAATGTCGCCAGCCCGCTTTTACTGTCGGGATCGTTTACGCTCCCTGCACGTGACACAATCTCCGCGCTCAGCACCGGCAAGGCGTGGTTTTCAACCAGCAAAACCTTCAGGCCGTTCGCCAGTGCGAACTCCTGCGGCGCGGGGAGGTGCAGCACCGGCGCCGGTCCGGCCTCCGGTTTGGTCTTGCGCCACTCCTGCGATCCCTCGAACTCCGGCGTGTACGGGTTCACCAGCTTCACATCCGCGTCGGTATCTGCCGGGCTGCGCGGCACGTCGTCCAGGACCTTTTTTCCCGGCACGCAATACACCACCACTGCCGCATCCTTGCTCAGATACTTCACCGCCGCGGCCTTGGCGCTGGCCCGCGTCACGGCCTCTGTCATGGCCACGTCTTTGGGCAGGAACCCGGGATCGCCCGTGTATTGGTTGTACTGATCCAAGGTGTCGGCAATGCCGCCAAAGCCGCCCAGCCGCTGCAGCCCTGAAATCTTCTGGGTCAGGGCCAGTGCCTTCGCTGACGCGACTTCGTCCGCCGTCGGCCCATCCTGCTGCAGCTTCGCCAGCTCGCTCCAGAACATGGCCTCCAAGTCCTCCAGCTTCACGCCCGGTTTGGCAGTGATAGAGCACTCGGTAACCCCAGTCAGCTTGAGGGCCTGCGATCCGCACATCACGGTTTGCGCAGTTTGCGCTTTGTACACCATGGCCTCGTCTAATCGGCTGGCTTTCCCCTCACCCAGGGCAAACATGGCCGTGGCTACGCTGTAGGAATCAGGCGTGTACTTGGCCGGAGTCAGCCACGCAATGCGCAACTGTGGCAGGCGCACTGTGTCCGTAATCGTTGTGCGGCGCTGTGATGTGATGGGCGGCGTCACGGTGGCCAGGGGAGTCACCGGCGGCCCCTTCGGGATCGGACCGAAATATTTTTCCAGCAATGCCTTCAACTTTGCGGGATCGAAATCGCCGGCAATCGCAATCGACGCGTTGTTGGGCGTGTAGAACTGCTGATGGAAGTCACGCACGTCGGCGATGCGCGCCGACTCGATGTCCGCGTGGCTCCCGATCACTTCGCCGTAATACGGATGCTCCTTGGGAAAGAGCAGATGGAACTCCGCCTCGTCGGCAACGTAATAAGGCCGCCCTTCCCCTTGCCGCCGCTCGTTCCGGACCACGTCTTTCTGGTTGATCAGCAGCTCGCGGTTCAGACCCTCCATCAGGAAGCCCATGCGGTCGCTTTCCAGCCACAGCGCCAACTCCAGCTGGTTGCTGGGCATGGTCTCGAAGTAGTTGGTTCGATCAAAATCAGTGGTGCCGTTCACGTCGGTGGCTCCGGCAGACTGCACGATGCGGATGTGAGCCTTCTCGCCCACGTGTTCCGAGCCCTCGAACATCATGTGCTCGAAAAGATGGGCAAAGCCGGTTCGCCCGGGCCGCTCGTTGAGTGGTCCCACGTGATACCACAGGTCCACAGCCACCAGCGGCAGCCGGTGATCCTCGTGCGTAATCACCGTCAGACCGTTAGCCAACGTGTATTTCGTGTACTTGATCTCCGGCACCTTCTGCGCAGCCGCTGCGCTTTGCGCGCCGGCGGCTGCACCGCATCCCGGAATTGCTGCCATCACGAGCATCGCAGCAACATTGCGAAGACTGGCCTTCATGTCGATTCTCCTTGGCGATCTGAATGTACGATCTGCGAGCGCAACAGAATATTACCCTCCGCCGTGCGCGACGTTCTGAAAAAAAGATCCTGCTACTTGGCCGGCCGCTTCAAGTCGCCGTACGTGGGATACGGCTTGGCTGCCACGCTCGTTGGCATGCCGTCCAGGACCTTCAGCTCCGCCTGCACTCTTTCCCATTCGTCGTGGTGCTGCTTGGTGGTATTGGGCGCATTGGGATCGGAGTAATACGCCTGCACGTCGCTCTTGATCCCCGGAGGAATCGGGTGAGTGGGCGTGCTCGTGAGCTTGTGCAGCAAATCGGCGTAGGTTTCATCCGTGAGCGAATAAGCGCCCGGTTTCACTACCTGTCCCGTGTCGAGGTCCCGATTGGGCAGCGGGTGCTCGGGATTAAGCGGTTCAAGCTCCGCCACCGGATGTGCGCTGCTTGCGCCGGACGTCTGCCGGGCCTCGGTGGGCGTAAAGCGAGCCAGCCGCGCGCGCATCGCCGAGGTAGCATCGACTAAGCTACGCATGTAATCCGCCTCGGCAGCCGGTGTGGGGCCTTTCACGGCCACCATCGCCAGCGGGCCCACCTTGGGAGCCACCCACAACACGCCCGCAAGTAGATGCGTTTCAAAGCTGGCTCTCTTGTGGTACGCGGCCCAATCGTACAGCGTAGCGGCCTCTGCCGATTCCTTCTCAATCTCGGCTGCATCCGCGGTATTCGGCTCCGCCGGCTCGTGCTTGCGGTGCAGCTCCGTTACCGCGTAGGCCACACGCGGAATCAACGTTCGCGTTGCAAAGCGATAAGTGCGCACGTTAAATTGGCGGCCTGCGCTCTGATTGAAATCCTCGGTAATCCCGTACGTCTCGTAAAACGCCAGTGCAAGCTGCTGCACAGGAACCTTGATGCCGATGTGCCGCAAATAACCCAGCGGCGCCAGGCGGTGTTTGCTGATCTGGTCGATGTCAAACGCAAACTCCACGCGCACGTGCTCGTGCCGGCCCTCGACGTAGTTCACGCTTTGCCCATAACGTGCTGCCAGCTTGGGAAACTGCAACGCGACGGCCAGGTTGGTGGCCTGCGAGTGGCCCAGCGAGTCGCCGATGTAGTGCGAAAGCGCGCCCGCTGCAAAGGCCAGCTCGTTGGCGTCGTGTGCGTTGCGAAACAGAGCGACAACAAAGTCTCCCGTCCGTACATAATGCGTCAGGTTCGAAAAGAACTCGTCGCCAGACGGGTAGTAGCCCATGTCCTGAATCACGCAGCCGCCGTAGGCGTAAGCGCGCGCCCGATCCAGATCGGCCTGCGTCAGGTTGGGATAGTGGCTCTTCAGCAGCGGAACGATGGAATCTTCCCACGTCAGGTCGATGATCTGCTCGTGCGTCAGCAGCGAATACGCAGTCGCAGGCCGCGGTTGGCAAGCTGCCACGAACAAGGCCAGCAGTGCGACGGTTCGCGAGCGAAGGAATTTCGTCGTCATTCGATTGAAGGATCGCCGGGCTGGGGGGACGGGGATTCAGCCATTATTGTATGCCAGCCGCACCCCGATCAATGCGTTTAGCGGGGCCCATGTGTCCCCTCATCACAAGAATCAACACTGCCGAAAGCGCCATCATTGCGCCCACCACATCCAGGCCGCCGCTATAACTTCCCCACCGGTCCTTGATCCACCCGATCACCTCGGGCCCGACAAATCCTCCCAGGTTACCCAGAGAGTTCACCACGGCAATCCCCGCCGCCGCGCTCGCACCCGACAGAAACAGACTAGGCAGCGCCCACAGCGGGCCCTTGGCCCCATTCACGCCAAAGCTCGCCAACGCCAGCGCCAGGATCACCGCCAGGGCCGCGTGCGCGTAACCCGCCCATACCAGCCCAATGCATCCCGCCAGGCAGGGAATCGCAGAATGAACTATTCGCTCCTGCGTGCGGTCAGAGTTCCGCGCGCACGCCACCATGCCCACCACGGCCACCACACTGGGCAGCGCATTCAGCCAGCCCACGGTGAACGGCGAATACCCAAGCTGCTTGATCAGCAGCGGCGCCCAAAAGCCGATCGCGTACAGCCCTGCCGAAGTGCCGGAGTACACCAGCGCCAGCGCCAGCACGCGCCCATCGCGCAGCACCGTCCACACTACCGCCTTGTTGCTCTCGTGCGTTTTGCCCGGTACCCGTTGCGCCTTCAGCGTCCCCATCAGCCAGTCGCGCTCGTTCCCGTCCAGCCACGCCGCCTGTTCCGGCTTGTCTGTCAGCACTTTCAGCGTCAGGAATCCGAGCAGAATCGCCGGCAGGCCTTCAATCACGTAGAGCCACTGCCAGTTGGCGAGCCCGGCGAACCGCGGCAGCTCCATCAGAGCGCCCGAAATCGGCGATCCGATCGCCGTCGAAAGCGGCGCCGCCGCCATGAAGGCCGCAATCGCCAGCGCCCGCTGCCGCGCCGGAAACCAAAGGCTCAAATACAAGAGCGTTCCCGGGAAGAAGCCTGATTCGGCAAGACCCAGCAGAACGCGCATGGCGCAAAAGCTCCACGGGCCCACTACGAACGCCGAGGCCATCGACACCAGGCCCCACGCAATCACCACCCGCGCAATCCAAACCCGCGCGCCCACGCGCATCAGGATCAGGTTCGACGGCACTTGCCCCACAATGTAGCCGGCGAAGAAAAGGCCGCTGCCCAGCCCAAACAGCGCTGGCGTCAGCCCGATGGCCTGATTCATGCTGAACGCGGCAAACCCCACATTGGCGCGATCGAGAAAGCTCACCAGGTAGAGCAGAATCACGAACGGCAATATCCGTGCCTGCAGCTTCCGCGTCACGCGGGCTTCTACATCGCCCTCGGGCTCTCGCTTTTGAAACAGAAATTCCGCCATCGCTGCGCGCGCATTCACGCCGTCGTCAACGGCGTCCTGGCGGCCGCAATCGCGCTGCACACCGCGTCAGTCACATCCGCTGTGGTTGCCGTGCCGCCCAGGTCGCGCGTGTGCAGCTTCGGATTCGCGGTCACAGTCTCGATAGCCTTCATCAGCCGCTGCGCCGCCTCATTCTCGCCCACATGCTCCAGCATCATTGCCGCGGTCCAGAACGTCGCAACCGGGTTCGCAATGCCTTTGCCCATGATGTCGAATGCCGATCCGTGAATGGGCTCGAACATTGAGGGGTACACGCGTTCCGGGTTGATATTTGCCGTCGGCGCGATGCCCAGGCTCCCGGCCAGCGCTGCTGCCAAGTCGGTGAGGATATCGGCATGCAGATTGGTCGCGACAATTGTGTCCAGCGATCCCGGCCGGTTCACCATTCGCGCCGTCATCGCGTCCACCATCTCCTTGTCCCACTTTACGTCGGGAAAATCCCGGGCCACTTCGGCCGCAATCTCATCCCACATCACCATTGCGTGCCGCTGCGCATTGCTCTTCGTCACTACCGTCAGCAGTTTGCGCGGCCGCGATGCGGCCAGCCGGAACGCATAGCGCTGGATCCGCTCCACCCCCGCGCGCGTCATCACCGAAACCTCTGCCGCTACCTCCATCGGAAAGCCCTGGTGTACGCGCCCGCCCGCGCCCGAGTATTCACCCTCGGTGTTCTCGCGCACGATCACCCAGTCCAGATCTTCAGGCCGGCAGCGCTTCAACGGCGCATCGATCCCCGGTAAAATCCGCGTGGGCCGCACGTTGGCATACTGGTCGAATCCCTGGCAGATCTTCAGCCGCAAGCCCCAAAGCGTAATGTGATCGGGAATCTTCGGATCGCCCGCCGACCCGAAGAGAATGGCGTCCTTGTCTTTGAGCGCCTCCAGCCCATCGGCCGGCATCATCACGCCATGCGCGCGATAGTGATCCCCGCCCCACGGATAGCTTTCAAACGCAAACTCCAGTCCACCGCTGGTCGTCGCGGCAAGGGCTTCCAGCACCTGCCGCCCCGCCGGAATCACTTCCTTCCCGATTCCATCTCCCGGCACCAGCGCAATCCGGTATCGCCGCATACCTCGGCTCCTCTTTTGAACAGGGCCATTCTACCGAGAACGGCGAACAAGGGACCAAGAGACCGAGGGGAGAGGCAGCAGGAGCGGTGTTTGTGAGCCAAACGCAGCGCCGGGTATCATGATCCTTCATGGGAATTCAGCCGCCAATCGAGATGGCCAACCTCGGCATGTGGGACACGCTGCTGCTCATGGTGCTTGCTCTCGTCGTCTTCGGCCCCCGCCGCCTGCCCCAGATCGGCCGCCAGATTGGCAAGCTCATGTACGAATTCCGCAAGGCCTCAAACGACTTCAAGTTCCAGATGGAAGAGGAGTTGCGCCAGTCAGAAGAAGCTGACCGGCGCAGGAAGGAAGAGGCAGAACGGCAAAGGTCTCTTGCCGCGCCTGCGTCCCCTCCGCCGCAGGTTGACCAAACCGTCTCCCCACCCGCCGCTTCCGTTGTCCCGACTCCTGAAGAACCCTCCGAGACGTCGCCCGCGTCGGATGTTTCCGCCACTCAGCCGGTCGAGAATCGTGACGCCAACGAAAAAATCGCCGCGCCCGAGTCGCCATCGGCGCAGCCTTCCGCCGGCGGGGAAACCACTCGGCGCATCCAGCCGCCGTCAACGGGCGAAATCGTCGCCGCCGAGCGTCCCGGTCCTCCGCCTGCGCCGCTAGAACCTGCCATCGAGGACTCCGGCAAGGCCCCGGAAAGCCTGATTTCCGAACCTGAACGATCGGAGCCGGCTGCCCGCCATGGTTGATACCCAGGACGCCATCGAAAAAGCCCGCAAGGCAGTCACCGAGCGCGCCGAACTGCCCGGCATGAGTCTCATGGAGCACCTTGAGGAGCTCCGCAAGCGCATCGTCCACTCCGCCATCTATCTCGCCATCGGCTTCTTCGTCGCCTTCGCCTTCCGCGAGAGACTCTATGGCGTTGTCTCTGCGCCTCTTGAAAAGCTCCATCTGCCCGTCAACAAGCTCAACTTCTTTCACCCCATGGATGCGATGAACATCTACCTCCAGGTGGGTTTGATCGGCGGAGCCATCCTTGCCTCGCCGTTCGTCCTCTATCAGGTATGGCTCTTTATCGCGCCCGGACTCTACCAGAAAGAAAAACGCTTCGTCATTCCCTTCATGGCCGCCACGGTGGGGCTCTTCCTGGCCGGCGCTTCGTTCGGCTACTTCTTCGTCCTGCCCGGCGCGCTCAAAATCCTCATCCTCGGATTTGGCGCCAAGTTCAATCCCGTCATTTCGATCGAAGACTACACTGGCTTCTTCCTCTCCGTCATTCTTGGTCTCGGTGTCAGCTTCGAGCTGCCCATCCTCATCTTTTTCCTCGCCCTCTTCGGCATCGTCAGCCCCAAATTTCTCTGGAAGAACATCCGCTACGCCATCCTGGCCGTCTTTCTGGTTGCCGCCATCATCTGCCCCAGTCCCGATCCCGGCACCATGTGCATCTATGCCATTCCTATGCTCGCGCTCTACGTCGTCGGCATCGGCGTCGCCTGGTGGGTCCATCCCTCCCGTCGCAAGAAGGCAAAGGCGGCCGCGGGATGATTTCTTCCCCGCCGAGGCGATTCGTTACCCCATCCTTGCCGCGCCTTTGTCTCTGCGGCAAGGGTGGGAGAAAGCAAAATTGGGCGCCCCAGGCCTCGATTACGAGATCCGGGATTGCACAAATCTTCACCTTCCTTGCGT
>JASHYS010000037.1 GCA_030042915.1 Acidobacteriaceae bacterium | reverse complement strand
CTGGAAGCTGAGCAGGGTTTGCTTTACGCCGTCTTCGAATACCGTGAAATCGTCTTTGGTGAGGTTTTCGACCAGCTGCGCGCCGTTCAGGACGGTGGCGTTGAGCACCACCTCTTCGACATCGGTGTGCAGCAGGTAACCTTCGCCCTCCTTGTGAATGACCCCGGCGGGCGCGGAAGGCGGATTGACGTCGGGTGAGCGAACCGGATCGGTATCCTCAGTGAGCGAAGGCGCCGGCTTGGCTTGCGCGCCGGCAGGCGAAGGAGCGCTCTGTGCCTGCAGCAGAAGCGCAGACGCGGCCAGCAACAAAGCAATGAGCGCGTTATTGCAACGGTGCATAGTACCCGGTGCGAGCATAGACCGTCAGCGGAGGCAATCCCGGAGGAGGATTCACCCTCACTTTCACTTTACGCCACTTGCCGTCCCGGGCCAGATCCTTGGGCTTGTAGCCGATTACATACTGGTTGCGCAGTTCGGTGGATATTTTCTCGGCAATGTCGCTCATTTCGTCCACGTCGTCGACGCGGAAGAGCCGTCCGCCAGTGGCGGAACTCACATCGTCGAGCAGTTGCGGCCCGGTGCGCTCCTCGGGGGTGGGCGCATAGGGATCGAAGATGCCGATCGAATAGATCTCCACGTCCGCTTCGCGGACCTCCGCCCGCACTTCGCCCTCGGTGTAACGGGAGCGGTTGTCGCCGCCGTCGGAAACGACGAGCAGCGCCTTGCGCTCGTGATGGGCGTCCTTCATCTTGGCCAGACCGTAATAGATGGCGTCGAGCAGAGCGGTGCGATGGCCGGCATGCACGGTAGCGAGGCGCGCCTGGATATCTTCAACCGAGCTGGTGAAGTCCTCAATCAGCTCCGGCCGATCGTTGAAGCCGATCACGAAAAACTCGTCCTGCGGATTGGCGGTCTTAATGAATTGCAGAATCGCTTCGCGGGCCCGGACCAGCTTGGAAGTCATCGATCCCGAGAGGTCAAAGATGATGCCGATGGAAACCGGGGCGTCTTCGCAGGCGAAGCTGGCAATCGACTGCTCGCCGTTGTTCTCATAAATCTGAAAATCCTCTCTTTCCAGCCCTGTCACCAGGCGGTTAAGCGGGTCGGTGACAGTGACCGGCACCAGAACCATGTCGACATTCATGCGAATGATGGAGCCGGGATGAACGTGCAGCGACGAGGAGCCAGTTTCGGGCGCGGCCTCAGCACCGTTGGGCTCGCTCGTGGGAGTGGAGGAAGTGGGCGGCTGCACGTGCACTTTGTTGAGGGGATCTTCCTGGGCGTAGGCTTGCGCCAGGCAAAACGCAACAGCCAGTGCACAAATAGCAATGCGGCGGCTGAGGAGCGCGGCTTTCCTCTCCCGGCAATCCAGAAGCGGGCTTACCGGAGATTCCGGCTTGCCGTCCCCGGTTTGACGAGCGCGCTCGTGGGGAGGGGTCTTCATGCGACACCAGATGGATTGAACGCGATAGTACCACGCTTCATCGGTCTCTTGCGCGAGGGTTGGCTCGCCTCCCTTCCCGCATCCCGGTATCTGGAGGATGGGGCCATTGTCCAGCGCAAAAGTGGCGCCCCCGCAGTGTGGGATACAATCGAGCCTGAACGCCCCGGTCCCACCGTTCCGGACAGCATGACGGGGCCATAACTTCCGCCCTTTCAAGGGGGGAGCAAGACCTTCTTCATGGCCCATATTTACCCCTTCCGCGCCTGGCGCTACAATCCCTCCTCGGTCCGTCTCGAAGACGTAGTCACGCAGCCCTACGACAAGATTACGCCGGCCATGCAGCAGGCCTATTACCAGCGCAGTCCCTACAATCTGGTGCGGATCATCCTGGGACTGCCTGAGCTATTTGACGCTGAGGGGGGTGAAAACGTCTATACGCGGGCTGCCCGCGACTTCAGGGCGTGGCGCGCGCAAGGCATCCTGATCGAGGAAACCGAACCGTGCGTCTTTGCCTACGCGCAGCGCTTTCAGGTGCCTGGCGCCGAAACGGTCAAGGAGCGGCGTGGCTTTATCGCCCTGGGCAAGCTTCACGACTACGCGGACGCGGTTGTCTTCAGGCACGAACAGACGCTCTCGAAGCCCAAAAGCGACCGCCTGAATCTGCTGCGGGCCACGCGGGCGCACTTCGGGCAGATCTTCATGCTTTACTCCGATCCTGCCGGCAGCGTGGAGAAGATTCTCTACGAGAACAATGGTCCGGCTGATGCTGAAGTGACCGACGAATACGGCGTTCTGCACCGGCTTTGGCGCGTGAACCGGCCCGCCACCATTCGCCTGCTGACAACGGCCATGGCCGACAAGAAGCTGATTATTGCCGACGGCCATCACCGCTATGAGACCGCGCTCAACTACGCAAAAGAGCACGCGCCACCGGCACACGCCAAGCCTGAGCTGAGCAGCTCCGGCGTGCCCCAACCGCCCTACGCCGAAGCTGCGGCCATGATGACCTTTGTGAACATGGATTGCGAAGGGCTGGTGATTCTGCCCACGCACCGCGTGGTGCATAGCCTCGCCGGTTTTGATGCGGCCAGGTTTCTGGCCGGCGCGGAAAAGTACTTTACCGTGAAAAAGCATCCGGAAGCTGCCGCAGCGAGCGCGATGCAGGCGCTCTCAGCGCAAACGGAGACGGCTTTCGTTGCTGTCACCGGCGGCGGCGATTTTCTGTTGCGCGCCAAATCGGATGCTATGGCCGCAGCTCTGGCCGGTTTGCCTGAACGCCAGCGCCGTCTCGACCTTACCCAACTGCACGCGGTCGTTCTCGACCGGTTGCTCGGCCTCGACGCTGAAAAAGTCCGTGAGCAAACCAACATTCGCTATCTGCGCGACGCCCAGGAGGCCGTGGATCAGGTGCGCAAGGGAGAAGCCAACGTCGCCTTTCTCACCAATCCAGTGACCATGGAGCAGTTGAAGGAAGTGGCCTTCGCCGGCGAAGTGATGCCGCAAAAGTCCACAGATTTTTACCCCAAATTGCTCAGCGGCCTGGCAATTTATTCACTGGAGTGAGCGCATGCTCAGCCGGATTCTGATTTCGCGGCTCATTCCCGCTGCTTACGCGCACTCGCCTTTCGGCGCCACGGTTGCGATGCGCCTGGCTGCCGGCATCGCGTTTCTGGGTCTTTCTGCCGCCGTATTGCCGTTGACTCTCGACGCCCAGGCTCCGGCCGCTCCCGCGCCGCGTTTTCTGGTGGTGATCGATGCCGCGCACGGCGGAGAAGACCTGGGCGGCCGCTTCGGCAATCAACCGGAAAAGGCCTACACGCTGTCGTTGAGCGTGAGGCTGCGATCGTTGCTTACGGCGCGAGGCTTTGCGGTGGTCACGACTCGCGAATCTGACGCCACTGTCACTCTCGACCGCCGCATTGAGATCGCCAATCGCGCCAATGCCCAAGCCTGCATCAGCGTGCACGCGGCTGAAAGCGGCGCCGGGGTGCACCTGTTTGTCTCCTCGTTGCCTCCCGCCGCGCCCGCCCGCTTCCACCCGTGGCAAACCGCGCAGGCGGCATTCGTGATGCGGAGCAATGCGCTTGCCGGCGAGCTGAACACGGCGCTCAAGAACTCCGGCATCACGGTCACGCTTGGCCGCACTGCTTTGCCGGTGATCGACAGCTTCATGTGCCCAGCGGTCGCCGTTGAAGTTGCGCCAGAACAGCCGGCGAATCCCGATGCAGGAGCGCAGGGCGCAGCGGGCACCGACGATCCCAGTTACCAGGCGCACGTTGCCGAGGCTTTGGCGGCCGCGCTCGTCGAGTGGCGGGCAGACGGCATGGGAGGCCGGCGGCCATGATTCCCCGCTACCAGACCATCCTTTTCATCCTCCTGCTGGCAGCATCGGCGGTGATGGGGGTTGTCCTGTGGCAGTTACGCGAACACGCACACGAGCGGTTGTTGCGAGGCCAGGACTCCGCGCCCACGCAGGCGCCCGCAGTTACTCCGGCCGAGCAGGCCACACTTCAGATCGCCAACGACGCCGACGACTCGCTCTCCACGCAGATTCTCTCCCTGCCGCTGCCGCAAAATCCTGAAGCGCGTGCGCGCGCGCTGCTGGGCAAATTGTTCGATCTCTACGCCGCCTCGGGCTCTACACATCCGGTACCCGGCGGCGCTGCTTCCATCGCCCAAGTGTTTCTCGTCCCCATTCCGGAGGGCGGCGGGAAAAAGATCCCAGGCGGAGCCGAGCTCGCGGTCGTCAACCTCACGGGCGCATTTGCCTCCGGGCATCCCTCGGGAATCGAAACCGAGTCGCTCACCATTTTCTCCATCTGCGACACTCTCAACGCCAATTTGCCGCGGATCAGCCAGGTGCGATTCCTGGTCGACGGCCAACCGCGTGCAACTTTAGCCGGGCATTCTGATTTGACCCGCACTTACCAGGCCGGCAACACCGTTCTGGAAAGCGGCGCCGCAGGACCCGCCGGAGGCGCTCGCCCTTGACGCAGATTTTGACGCGGAGACAAAAAATCCTCGGCTGGATTTCGCTGCTGGCCTTCTCGTTCGCCTTGCGCATCGGCCTCGCCGTGGGCTCGCCCAACATCTTCTTTCCCGACGAGATTTTCCAAACCCTCGAGCCCGCGCACAGGCTCATCTATGGGTATGGAGTCATCTCGTGGGAGTGGCGGCTGGGGATTCGCTCCTGGGTCTTTCCGAGCTTTCTCGCGGGCGTGATGCGCGCTACGGCCTGGATGGGCCCATTGTCAAAGGGCTACTTGCTGGGAACCGTCATCGTGCTCTCGCTGCTTTCGCTCGTTGCCGTCTGGTTCGCTTATGCGTGGGCGCGCCGCGCCAGCGGAACGCCTGCGGCTGTGATTGCGGCCGTGGCGTGTTCGTTTTACTTCGGGCTGGTGTACTTCGCTCCCAAGGCGCTCAACGAAGTGGTGGCCGCGCATGTGATGCTTCCCGGCCTCTATCTCGGTGTGTACGGCGAAACCTCAAGCGAGCGCAAGCGCCTTTTCCTGGCGGGGCTGCTTTGCGGACTGGCCGCCTGCCTGCGCATCCAGCTCTTGCCCGCCATCGTGTACGCGCTCGCATATTTTTGTTATCCGCGCTGGCGCCAGCGCATCCCTGCCGTTGCTGCCGGCGTTGCGCTACCGGTGCTTCTGTTTGGCGCGGTCGACTGGATGACGTGGTCATATCCCTGGCAATCGTTTTTCCGCTACTTCCAGGTCAATGCCATTCGCGGGCCGGGCACGCAGCTCATGTTGCGTCAGCCGTGGTACTGGTACTTGCTGATTCTGGTCGTGCTCATCGGCCCGGCAGTCCTGCTGCTTTTTCACGGTGCCCGCCGCAGCCCATTTCTGGCCACCTTCTGTGCCATCATCGTGGTTTCACACAGTTTTATCCCGCACAAGGAAATCCGTTTCATTTATCCCATCCTCACGCCGGCACTAACCCTGGCCGCCATGGGGATGGTCGATTTGCTCGCCGAGCTCAGACCGGGCGTGAAGCTTCTCGCCAACCCGAAATGGGTGCTGGGCATCAGCATAGGCTTCTTTCTCGCCTCTTCGGCCTTCCTCACGGCGCAGTGTGCGGATTGGTGCAAGACACGATGGGGCATCGGCGCCTTCGATCGGCTAAGAGGAGAAGACACACTTTGCGGAGTGGGCATTTACCACGCCATCTGGTGGGAGTCGGGCGGCTACACGCATCTGCATCGGAATGTGCCCATAATCCAGATCAATAGCGCCGCCCAGCTCGCAGAGGACGCTCCCGCTGTCAACGCCTTGATTATGCCGCGAGACACGGCCGCCAATCCCTCCGGCTTCACAACGTCGCAATGCTGGAAGGGAGTTTGCCTGCTTGAGCGGCCGGGCACATGCGCGGCGCCAAAACCTGGCGAGGAACTGAATGCCTATCTGAAAATCGTCGGACAGTAAAAACGCCGGATCACACTTCTCCAGCCGCGATGCTGTGCACGTGGATGACCTTGGCCTGGGGGTCGAGCTGGCCGGTCACCTTGACGGCTTCCCCTTCGAATGGCCCGACGCGCTGGGAGTCATCAAGGCCATAAATGGCTCCCGATGAGTCGCGCAGGGCGTAGGTATCGCCATTTCTGACCACGGTGCCCGTGAAGAACTCTGCATTGGCCTGGACCTGTCCGATCTGCTGTTGCGCTGCATCCTGTGCATGGCCTGAAGAGGAACTGACGAATGGTTTTCCCCAGGCCAAAGCAAAAGCGAATACCAGAGCGGCGACGACTGACATATAGATAAAATCGCGCTTTAGGGGATACATCGAAGTTACCTCCGGCATTGGCATTGGCCCAGGGTCTCTTGCCGGTGCGAGTCCTGGCACTGGATCGCCTGCATGTGAAGCTCCAAATATCAAATAACTGAAAATAAACTAGATATATCCAAAGCGTGCGAGCGCGAGTAAGAATTTCCCGGCGAAGATGAGGTAAAAACTGCAGGTTCAGGTAAAAAGGGGCGGGATCAGCCCGGGCAGGGCCGTCGCAGAGTTTTGGAGGGGCGCGATGCGAAGGGCTCGAGGGCTTTCGAGCGGGTTAGCGAATGGCTGCGTGTTCGACGGGCCGCGCGCGTTTGGCCAGCGCCCACTTGAGCTCGTCGATGCCTGCGCCGGTGACTGCGGAGATGGCGTAGAACTCGAGCTTGCGGCGGCGGGCGTAGGCGGCCAGCTTTTTGAGCTTGGCGGGATTGGCGATGTCGATCTTGGTGGCCACGACGATGGTGGGCTTGGAGGCAAGAGGGTGGTCGGCGCCGTCGGTGAAGCTGGCCAGCTCGTTGCTGATGACGCGGAAGTCCTCAATGGGATCGGGCCGGCCTGAGGAATCGGACACGTCGACCAGATGGGCGAGGACGCGGGTGCGCTCGATGTGGCGAAGGAATTGGGTGCCCAGGCCGGCGCCCAGGTGCGCGCCTTCAATGAGGCCCGGAACGTCGGCGACAACAAAGGATTCCTGGTCGGGCTCCTCGCCCACGGTGACCACGCCGAGATTGGGTTCGAGGGTGGTGAAAGGGTAGTCGGCAATTTTGGGGCGTGCGGCCGAGAGGCGGGAGATGAGCGTGGATTTGCCGGCATTGGGGAAGCCGACCAGGCCAACATCGGCGAGGAGTTTCAGTTCCAGGCGATAAGTGCGCTCCTCGCCGGGACGGCCCAATTCGTGCTCACGCGGGGCCTGGTGAGTGCTGGTGGCGAAGTGCTGGTTGCCGCGGCCACCGCGGCCGCCACGCGCGATGACGATGCGCTCGTCGGGCTCTCGAAAATCGTGGACGAGTTCGCCGGACTCAGCGTCGTAGAGTGCGGTGCCGACGGGGACCTGGAGGGTGACGGAACGTCCATCCTGCCCGGTGCAGTTGGAGCCCATGCCGTGCTCGCCGCGCTGCCCCTTGTGCTCGGGATTGTAGCGGAAGTGGATAAGCGTATTGTGGCGCTGGCTCGACTCCATGAGCACATCGCCGCCGCGTCCGCCATCGCCGCCGGAGGGACCGCCGCGGGGGACGAATTTTTCGCGGCGGAAGGCCATGCAGCCATTGCCGCCGTCTCCGGCTTTCACGCGAATTTTGGCTTCGTCGATGAACATGGGAAAAGCAGGGACCAAGTCCAAGATCAGAGATCGAAAGCAGACCGTCGGGCGAGTGCGCAGGGCCTGGCCCGTCATTTCAGTTTAGCGGACATCTTTGGGCCGGATGGCGGTGCGGCTTGGCGCTGGCGCCTGCTGCGCGGCTCGAAATTCGACTTGGCTTTTCAGCGCCAGTTGCACGAATCTCCAAAGAACATGGGCATGTGACGCCGAATACATGGCAACGTCTCGAGCGAGGTTAGAA
>JASHYS010000378.1 GCA_030042915.1 Acidobacteriaceae bacterium | reverse complement strand
ACCGGGACAGTTTCGATCTTCGACACCTTTGCGGGCAACAAAGTCACGCTCGCCTCCGGCTTGCCTCTCAACGCCGGAGCAGCCACCTACGCCACTGCGACGCTGGCCGTGGGCGTGCATTCCATCACCGCGTCGTATGGCGGCGATTCCTCACACAACCCGAGCACCTCCACCGACAACGGCGTTTCGCCCTGGAGCCAGGTGGTCGAGGAGCAGACCGCTGTCACCCTGACTTCGAGCGTGAATCCATCGCTGCTTGGTCAAAGCGTCACATTCACAGCCACTGTAACCACGCCGGATGGTGGCGGCCAGATGCCCGACGGCATGGTGTACTTCCTGGATGGAACCACGACGTTGAGTTCGGTGCAGCTGAGCGGCGGCGTTGCCACCTACACCACCGCAACTCTCACCAACGGCTTGCACCCCATCACCGCGGTCTATAGCGGCGACATCAATCGCGAGATTCTGGGAGAAACCTCAGTGGTGCTGGACCAGGATGTGCAGGTGACCGCGGCCCTGGTCGTCACCACCTCAGGCAGCCCGTCGTATTACGGAAATCCCGTCACCTTCACCGCAACCATCACCTCGACCGCGACTGCTGCGGCCGGCGGATCGGTGAATTACTTCGACGGCAACGTCAAAATCGGATCGGGGATCTTAAGTGGCGCCAGCCCCGACGTCGCGCAGTTCACCACCTCCACACTGGCGCTCGGCACGCACTCCATCACGACCACTTACGCCGGCGACAACGACAATGCTGCCGCGGATTCGCCAGCGATCAGCCAGGTCGTGGTTCAAACCACAACGGCAGACACCGAAACCGCAACGCCCAACCCGGGAATCGCCGGTACCCCCGAAGCCATCACAGCAACAGTAAAGATCACCAATGGTGTGGGCACTCCGACGGGACTGGTCACCTTCACTTCCGGAACCACCGTGCTGGGCGCGGCCAACCTGAGCGCTGCCGGAATTGCAGCCATCAACCCGGTGCTCGCGGCGGGGAGCTATTCCATCGTCGCCACCTATGCCGGTGACACCGATGACGCCGGCAGTCAATCGGCGGCGCTGCCGCTTACCGTCAACCAGGCACAGACCACCACGGTCCTCACCGCTTCGCCAAATCCCGCCTCGATGCTGGCGCCCGTAACCTTCACCGCGACCGTCACCGGCAATGGCGCCACTCCCACCGGCACGGTCGAGTTCTTCTCGAGCGGGGTGCTCCTTGGCGCCGGCACACTCAACGGGAGCGCAGTCGCCACGCTCAGCTATTCGGCCTTCACGGTAGGGACTTACTCCATCACCGCAACCTACGGAGGTGACACCAACGACGCAGGCAGCACATCGACTGCGGTCAGTTTGACCGTCGGCAAGATTCCCACCACCACCGACCTGGGAAGTTCGACGACCAGCGGATCCAACCCGCAGGTGACACTGGTGGCAACGGTGGTGGCCAGCGTCGGACCGATTCCCACGGGTACGATCACTTTCTCCAATGCCTTGACGACCCTGGGAACGGCAACCCTGGACGCGACCGGTATGGCCTCGCTTGATTTGAATCTTCCCGCAGGCACCTACGTCATCGAGGCCGCTTACAGTGGCGATTCCGTTCACCTCGCCTCCACTTCGGCACCGATCACGGTGACTGCCAACCCCGTGGCCTTCAGTCTGTCGGTGACGCCTGCAACCGTCAGCGTCAAATCTTCGCAATACGCCCAGCTGGGCATCATCCTCACCTCGGTCGACGCCTTTACCGACACCATCGGGCTGGGTTGCGTCTCGCTTCCGGCGGGCGTGAACTGCCACTTTTCCAGCCCGGCTGTCACCTTGCCGGCCAACGGCGCCGCGACTGCACAGTTGACCGTCGACACCAACTCGCCGCTGACGGGAGGCACAGAAGCGATGAACCGTCGCGCCGGTGGGCGGGCGTCCCTGGCTGGCCTGCTGCTGCCTCTCAGCTTCCTCTTCGGTTGCATCTTCTGGCGCTTGCGCAAGCGCAGGGCATGGGCGCTTGCGGCGATGCTTTTGCTGGCGCTCTCGGCGTTCACGTTGTCGATCTCCGGCTGCAATGGCATCAGCACCAGCAGCGCTCCCACGGGCACCTTCACCATCCAGGTCGTCGGCACGGGCGCAAACACCGGGGTGGTGGAGTACCAGAACGTGACCTTGACGATTACGCAATAGCTCTTAAACAGCCCGCGCGTTTCGGGCAGCCGGGAGAAACATGAAGAACTTCGATAGGGTAGAGCAATGGGGAAGCGCGCTGCATGCAGCCCAGGCGTGGCTTGCCTGCGCGGTTGTGATTCTGGCTATGGCCGGTCCCGCGCGTGCGCAGGTGGGTCCGTCGGGAGATCGCGGGGGCTTGTCGCTTTCAGCAGGCGCCACGGCCTCAGGCCAATACGTGCAGTACGGCGAGCGGAAAATGCTTGGGATCGCCGGCTTTGTCGATGCCGACACGCGGCGGCGCCTGGGCATCGAGGCGGAGGGCCGTTGGGAAGAGTACTACCAATCTGCCAACGTCCACGTGGAAACGTACTCCATCGGGGCCCGCTACCACTTCACATTTCGCCACTTTCAGCCTT
>JASHYS010000377.1 GCA_030042915.1 Acidobacteriaceae bacterium | reverse complement strand
ACGGTTTCGACTTTTGCGTTTCTTTGCCCCCGGCACGACCCTCGTCCGAAAGGCTGCCGTCGGCAGGACTAGGGCCCAAGGCCCATTCGACACGCATGAAGAAGAGGCCGGCCTCGTGGTCGATGTGCTGGTCGGCGTGCAGAATATTGGCTCCGTGCTCGTAGAGCAGCGCCGACACACGCGCCACAAGCCCCTTGCGATCGGGGCAGTCGATCAATAGAACGGCGGAATCTTTCATTGCTATCACACGCCTCAGTCGTAGTACTCAAGTCCCAGGTGCGTGATCAAATCGGCGCCCATGATGTGGCGCAGCGTGTTCTTCAGCTTCATCGACTGGATGAACAGATCGTGCTCGGGATACAGGCCCGGTGCGGTCTGCGGCGATTTGAGATAGAAACTCAGCCATTCCTGAATGCCGATCGACCTCAGTTCCGGCGTGCGCCTGGCCAGATCGAGAAACAGCACCAGATCGAGCGCGATGGGCGCGGCCAGAATGGAGTCGCGGCAAAGGAAGTTGACCTTGAGCTGCATGGGGTAGCCGAGCCAGCCGAAGATGTCGATGTTGTCCCACGCCTCTTTCTCGTCGCCGCGTGGCGGATAGTAGTTGATGCGAATCTTGTGGTAGATCTCCTGGTATAAATCCGGATAGATTTCGGGCTGGAAGATGTACTCGAGCGAGCCCAGCTTCGATTCCTCCTTGGTTTTGAACGACTGCGGCTCGTCGAGCACTTCGCCATCGCGGTTGCCCAGGATATTGGTTGAAAACCACCCGTTCACGCCCAGCATGCGCGCCTTGAAGGCCGGCGCCAGAACCGTCTTCATAAAAGTCTGGCCGGTCTTGAAGTCCTTGCCGCAGATGGGCGCTGCATTTTTCTTGGACAACTCCACCATGGCCGGAATGTCGACGGTCAGATTGGGCGCGCCGTTGGCAAAGGGTACGCCTTCCTTCAGGGCCGCATAAGCATAAATCTGCGACGGCGCGATCCCGAGATCGCTTTTCTCCAATCCTTTTTCAAAAGCCGCGACCGACTGGTGCACGGCGGCCGGTTCCATAAAAATCTCCGTCGACCCGGCCCAGATCATCACCACGCGATCCACGGTTTTCTTGAAGGCGCGAATGTCGGCGATGAGCTGGTCGGCCAGGTCGCGCTTGTTCTTGCCCTTTTTCACGTGTGTGCCGTTCAGCCGCTTCACATAGTAGCGGTCGAACACGGCCGGCAGAGGCTTGATCTTCTCGAGATAGGGTTTCAGTTGCCGCAGGGTGTCGCTTTTCAGCACCTCGGCGTGCGCGGCCGCCTCGTACACGTTGTCTTCAAAGATGTCCCAGCCGGCGAATTCCAGGTCGTTCAAATCTGCGAGTGGAACAAAGTCCTTGATCAAAGGCGAATTGTTATCGGTGCGTTTTCCCAGGCGGATGGTGCCCATCTGCGTGAGCGACCCGATCGGTTTCGCCAGCCCGCGGCGAATGGCTTCGACACCGGCAATCATGGTCGTGGCAACCGCTCCCAGTCCCACGACCATCACGCCCAACTTGCCCTTTGCGGGCTCGACTTTTTGTCTGGCAGCCTTCCGCCCGGCCGACGACGAGCCGCCTTCGCGGGATTCAATTTTCCGGCCGCCTTTTTTCTTCGTTGCCATTGCTTTCCTAACCGTCCTTTTCAGATGAATTCGAAATCAAATTTGCCTTCTCGATCGAACGCGAGTGGCCCTCGCCCGCTATTCTTCGTGCTTTTTCATAGCCGGAGCAGATTTCGCGCCGGCTTACTAGCTCGCTACCTGGTTTTCGGCCTCACGCCGTCTGCGGCTCACGTGCGCCCACAAAAACCACGCGAACAGCACAATGAGCGCGATTGCGACCACCAGATGAAAGCGGTGGAACCACTGCTCGAAACGTGGATCGGTGTGCCAGCGTTCGCCCAGCTTCATGCCCGCGTAGGCCAGTGCAAAACACCAGGGCCACGATCCCACAAATGTGTAAACGTGAAATCGCCACTGGCTCATTTTGGCAATCCCTGCCGGGAACGCGATGAACGTACGCACAATGGGCAGCAGCCGCGCCACGAGTACCGTGATCGATCCGTATCTGTCGAAAAAATCGGTGATCCATACCAGATCGCGGTGACTCATGAGAACCCAGCGGCCATAGCGCTCCACCAGCGGCCGCCCGCCCTTGGCGCCGATCCAATACGCGACTGCCGAGCCCAGGTTGCAGCCCACCGCGCCCGCCGTGGCAGCCCAGAGTAAATTGAAGCGGCCCAGGTACGCCACGTATCCCGCAAAGGGCATGATGATTTCCGACGGCAGTGGAATGCACGCGGACTCAATGCCCATCAGAGCAGCAACGCCGGCGTAACCCCCGGCGCCAATCACCCGGGTTATAAACTCCACCAGCAGAGCCAGAAACTTTTCTGTCATGAGCGTTCCCAGTATAAAGGTCGACGCTTAAGCGCTTTTGCGTTATCGTTCGCGGCCAATAGGCGAAATGGCCTGCACACGTCTGCATTTCTCATTTGTTAGGATGAGGTGTATCCAAAATGATTGCTCTGGAGGGTTCCGTTGCCCGAATTTCCGCCCGTCCCGCTTACGCTTGAAGGATCCAGCGTCCTGCATCAGTTCTTCCGCTTCGACTGGAAGGCTTGGCGGTCCTGCGCGGACGGCGAACGCAAGAAGATTGCTGCCGGGGCTGTTGAGCCATTGATGAGGCTTGAGCGCTCAGGCGCGAATGCTCCGTTTCACTCCGCCTTCTACTCCGAGCTCGGGCACAAGGGCGACCTCATCTTCATCCACTTTCGCGACTCGCTCGAAACCCTTAATCGCATTGAACTCGCCTTTGCGCAGACGCCTCTCTACGATTTCCTGGTGCCCACGCACTCCTACGTCTCGGTCGTCGAGCTCGGCCTCTACGAGTCGACGCGCAAGACCTACGAAGCCGCTGCCGGCAAAGGATTCGAACCGCACTCGCCCGAGTGGAACGCCGAAATCGCATCTTCGCTCGAGCGCGCCTCGGCCGCCATGGCGCCGCGGCTCTTTCCTGCCATTCCCGACAGCAAATATCTCTGCTTTTATCCCATGGATCGGACGCGCACAGTGGGGGCGAACTGGTACACCGTGCCCTTTGCCGAGCGGCAGCGCATGATGCACGAGCATGGAATGATCGGCCGCCGCTACGCCGACCAGGTGAAGCAAATTATCACCGGGTCGATTGGAATGGACGATTGGGAGTGGGGCGTTACGCTCTTTGCCGACGATCCGGTCATCTTCAAGAAACTGATTTACGAAATGCGCTTCGACGAAGTGAGCGCGGTGTATGCGCTGTTTGGGCAGTTTTATGTGGGGTTGAGGCTGCCTGCGGAAAAGCTGCCGGAGTGGCTCGAGGGCAAATTTTAACTCCTCAATTCACCGATGGTTCGGTGGCAGACTCGACCACGACCACATCCACTGCGCTGCGCTCCGGCTTCAGCCTTAATCCCAGCTGCTCAGGCAACGCAGCGAAAAGCCCGGGGAACGGCGAGTCCGGTGGAGGGCCCTGGCCGCGGTCGCGCGCCCAGTCGAGTTGAAAATCGTAGTTGCCTATGAGGCCCGTACGATTGATGACCACGCGATTCTCCA
>JASHYS010000376.1 GCA_030042915.1 Acidobacteriaceae bacterium | reverse complement strand
AAAACAACAATAATAATCACACCGATCAGGCCGCATTCCTCCAACAACTCACCACTGAGAGTCTCAACGAGGCCTCTCAAGGACTCGACACCAAATCCGCTCTCGAAATTGCCCGCATCATCAATCACGAAGACGCGAAGGTGGCAGCCGCGGTCAAAAAGGCGCTGCCTGAAATCGCCGAAGTGATTGACCAGGTAGCGCGCAGCCTGCGCGACGGCGGGCGTCTCATTTATATCGGAGCCGGATCCAGCGGCCGCATTGCCGCACTCGACGCTTCAGAGTGTCCACCCACCTACTCCACTGTTTCGGGACAAGTGCAGTACCTGATGGCCGGCGGACCCAAGGCGCTGGCGTCGGCAGTTGAGGTGAATGAGGACTCTGAAGAGCTGGGCCAGCGCGACATCGCGCGCCGCCGGCCCACGCGCAAAGATGTCGTCGTCGGCGTTTCCGCTTCAGGCCGCACACCTTACGTGGTGGCTGCCGTAGCCTATGCCCGCGCCCGCGGAGCCAGGACCGCCGCTGTCACCTGCAATTGCGGAACACCGCTGTCTGAAGCCGCCGACACCACCATCGTGGCCGAAGTCGGTCCCGAGATCATTGCCGGATCGACGCGCATGAAGGCGGCAACCGCGCAAAAGATGATCTTGAACATGATCACCACCGGCGCCATGACGCGGCTGGGCTATGTGTACGAGAACCTGATGGTGAACGTGCACATGCAGAATTCCAAGCTGGTGGAGCGCGGCATCCGCATCCTGATGACCGCCTGCAATATCGATCGCGCTACCGCGGTTGAAACCATCAAGAGCGCCGGCCGCAGCGTGCCCGTAGCCCTGGTGATGCTGAAAGCCCGCGTCGACAAGCCCGAAGCCGTGCGCCGCCTGGCCAAGTCCGACGGCAACGTGCGCCTGGCCATCGAAGACAACGTAATGGAAATCTAGTCGGCACGGCCTGTGATACGCTTCTAGCGCGGGGCGCAATACCCGATCTTCCCCGATGGATCGAAAACCAGACAATCGGCGCCCCCCACGGGAGGCGCCATGGATAAGCCAAGTGCGGGCTCGCTGCACAAACAGCGCGCCCTGTCGTCAGCGGTTCTGCGCGCATGCGCGGTAATTGCCGCGGCCACATTCGCCGCATTGCCGGCTACCGCCAGTTGGGCTATTGGAATCGGCGGGCCGCCACAGGCGGAGCAGGCGCCGAAGCCGGCGGAAACCAATACTGCCGCCAAGCCCTCCACTGCAGCGCAGCCCAAGCCGAGCGCAGATGAGCTGGAGCGCTGGCGCCAGGCAATCGTGCACACCAAGCGGCCGAAGAAGGCGTGCTTCACCGCAACTTATCCCGATACAAAATGGACCGAAATGCCCTGCGGGAAACCGCCTAAAAAGGTTTCATTTCTTCCCGCAGACGGCGGTTCCGATTTAATCGCGGAGCCTGCATCAGGGATGGTCTCCTGGGCGGAAGGATCGTTCGACAGCGTGTACGTTAAGGGCGAATGCGGTGTGCAGTGCCCGAATGGCAAGTGCCCTGCTAACCCGACGTGTACCTCCTCGGATCTGAAGAACGACTTCTCCCTGCAGCTCAACAGCAACAAGTTTGCCACTTCGGTGTGCGGAAACCACCCCAAGTGCCTGGGCTGGGAGCAGTTCATCTTCACCAACAGGGCCTGCTCGAGTGGAGAGCCGTGGCCTTTCTGCGAGACCAATAACACCTGCCCGGTTTCCGCATTCCCGGCCTGCGCGGTCATTCAGTACAACTTGATCAGCTACGGCCCAAATTGCCCGTCGGGATGGCAGCAAGTGGGTAACAATTGCCAGATCTATAGCCAGAACTCAGTGAATTTCCTGCCCTACGTGATTGAAGATCTGGGATTCATGAAACTGACGGGCGATGCGGCCGGTGTCGCGGACGTGAACGATGAAGTGACTTTCACGATTGAAGGCAAGGCGTATTCCGCGCCGGGCGATAATATTCTGCCCGAACTCGGGCAGAAATGGAACCAGGTCGAGTTCAATGTGCTTGGGGATGGCGGCGGGAACGAGGCCGTCTTCAATACCGGAACGAGCCTGGTTGTGCGGATTGTTGTGGACAGTGGAACCGTCAGTGCTCCGCTCTGCGACCCGGGCCAAATCACCAGCGAGACCAACAACCTGCCACTTACGGAATTGCAGACGATCCCCGTCAACGCAGCCATTGACGCGCGCAAAACGGTGGATGTGGTGAGCACGCAGCCCGGTAACGGGGTCGCGGGACCGTGGTCAAGTGGACCAGGACCCGCGCTGGTCTTCGGTGAAAGCAACGCCAGCGGCTCAGTGCCCATACCTGCAGGGTCTTGCACCGGCGATGTGACAGTGCCGGGCACGCCGCAAAAATCGCCGCCCGGAGGAGGCAGCGGGGGGAAAGGCGTCGTGTGCAAGGCCGGAGAGAGCTGTTGCAGTGTAGTGAGAGGCGTTTGCCAGAAATGCGCTCCTTTAAATGGGAGCTGCCCATAAGGAGCCCGCACAGGAAGATTGCGCCCATCAGTTCTCAGTTGGCTTCGTGATATGGTCGACCACCAGATTCGGCACCGACGCGTGTACGGCCTCGAGTTTCAATCCCATCTGTTCCTCAACCGCAGTGAAGATCGAAGGCCAGCCATCGGGATCGTTCGCTGACCACTCGCGGCCAAATTGAAGTGTGTAATTGTAGCTTCCGGTCAGGCCGGTCTTGTCGAGGACGGGCGCTTCTACCATCGCGCTCAGGATGCCGGTGATGGCCCGCATCGAAGCATTCGATCCCACGAACTCCAGGCCATGCGGAGATCCATGCGCCTGGACATCGGCGGGCGGCGGCGAGGCAGGCGCTCCGCCGTCTGGCGGCGGAGGCACTGGCTGCAGCTTGACGCCGCCCTTGGCCACAACCAGGTTGTAGATTGAGCTGTCGCGCGTTTCAAGATGCGTCTGCAGGCCCAGGCGCTCGGCCAACAGCACGCGAATCGCGTTTCGCTTTTCCAGCCGCGCCTCGTTCGTGGGGAGCTTGGCCAGCCTGGCATCAGCGGCGTCGTCCGATCGCGCCTTGATGTCGTAAAACGTGTCCGTGATCCAGTCCGGTGCGCCGACAACCGGAGCCTCGAAGCCGTAAGCGATCTGGATAAGCGTCTTGATCGTGAGGTTTGTGGCTTCGAAACGGCTGGAGTGGGGCGGACTGGAGACGGAGACATGGAAGCCGGCATCCGCCAGCGCCGAAGGGCGAATGGTGGCCACGTCAAAGGTGAGCGTGGGCGTATAGCCGGGCTCCTCCACAATCGGCGCCTGCGCGTGAGCACTGACGCCAGCCATCAAGATGAGAGCAGCGAGCAAACCTGCATGCCGGGGAAAGACGGGAAGCACAGGCGTAGAACTCCTTCTGGGCATCATACGTGTGGAGCATGATTCGGTTCTGAATTTTTCAGAGAATGATCGTAGCGGCCTATTGCGGCTGATACACCCAAAGATAGTTCAGGTCGCCGCCTACTGGCGCTGGTCCGGCATCAGGGAAATATGCTTTTGATGCGGAAAACGAGATACAGATTGACTGCAATTCCCAGGAAAACCAGGCCCAGCGTAATGATGGCGACCAGCTTCACCTTGTTTCCGAAGGCCTTCAGGTCTTCGAGCAGCTCCTGCTGCTCCAGCGTATTGCGGTCGGTGGCTTCGCGCACCATGTCGAGTTGATCCTCGACGCGCTTCAGCGAGGTGTTTTGTTCCATGATCTGGTCGCGCAAGCCGCGATGTTGAATGCGCAGCTCGGCAACCCGATCCTCGATGGGTGCCAGGTCGATCTTTGGCGCAAGGGGCGCCGGCGGTTGCGCCGGCGGCGCGATCAGATTGCTGATGCCGGTGGCAATGTTGCCGTCGAGCAGAGGCAGCAGGCGCTGCACGATGGGAAGAGCCGCACGCACCACGTTGACAATCCGCTGCAGGCTGGAAGGCTCCGCCGTGGCAGCAGGGGTTGCGCCCGAGAGTGCGCGGCCCGGCTCCGGCGGCTTAATCCGGCCGCCCGCACCGTTCTCGGCAGGCATCGGCTGGCGGCGGCTGGCGCCCATCTGCAAAGGCGAGCCGGCGGCCCGGGGATGCGGCATTTCGGCTTGCGGCGGCTCGTGCTCCGAATCCGTTGCGGGCGCCTCGCGCTCCGGATAACGCTCCGGATACGCAGCCCGCGGCCCAGGCTCCAAACCGGCAGCCCGCGATTCGGGCTCCAAGCCGGCAACCCGCGGTTCGGGCTCCAAACCGGCAACCCGCGGTTCGAGATCCAGATCGGCAACCGGCGCCTCGGGCACATTCTCACGCCCGTTCCCAGGCAAATTCTCGGGCAGTCGACCAGTGAATTCAATACCTTGCGCCTGGCTCATGGTTTTCCTTCTACTGCCTCGACAACGATGGAGGGGGCAATTCCCTATATATAGCTGATTTTTACGCTGTTGTGAACTCCCCTTCCGAGGCACCGCCCGGTTCCGGGCTAGGTATATGGCGTCGTATGCTCGTAGCCAGGAGATGCACGTGAATGCTCAGTTTGCTCGCTCGCTGCGCAGTTTGCAACGGAACATCCTTGCCGGAATCATTACCATCGGCCCGCTTTTCGTTACCTGGCTGATCTTCAGTTTCGTCTTTCAGGAGCTGGCCAAGGCGGGATTGCCCATCGTCAGGCTTCTGGCCGTCATCTTTCCCGGCAATTGGCTTCGCTCCCCCTGGCTGCAGTCGCTGCTGGCCATTTTGCTCACACTGGTTGTGCTCTATGTGGTAGGCCGTGTTTCGTCGGTGGTGGCAGGGCGCCAGGTCTTCAACCTGTTTGAAACGCTGCTGGAGCGGTTGCCCTTCGTAGCCAAGGTATATACATCGGTGCGGCAGCTTCTTGATTCCATGATGGTGAAAAAAGGCACCAGCCAGCGAGTGGTGCTGGTGGATTTTCCCATTCCCGGCCAGAAGAGCATCGGTTTCCTTACGCGTACCATGAGCGACGCGGCCAGTGGCAGGCCGCTCGCCGCCGTGCTGCTGCCCAATGCCATCAACCCCACCTCGGCATTTCTGCAAATTCTTCCCCTGGAGCGCGTGATCGAGACGGACTTGACCATGGAACAGGCCATGAGCATGGTCATGACCGGTGGCGCCGTCGGGCCGGAGACGATTCAGTATTCGCAAGCGCCGGCCGGCGGTGGCAGTGCAACCGCGGCCTCCATTCCACCCCAATGACTACGTCGATGTTTCAGTTGTCGCGGCTTGATTCGCCGCCAGATCTTCCCCCGCGTGCTCGCTTTCCAGCGTCACCTTACGCAGGTTGATGTGGTCGAACTGCGCCCACACCAGGCCCACCGGCGCGATGCCCAGGAACGTGATCACCAGCAACGTCGTGGCACAAGCCATGGCGACTTCAGGATTGATGCCGAACAGCGGCCGCAACATCACTTCCAGCGCCGCGATCTGCGTGAACCACCCCAGAACCGGCAATTGAAAAATGCTGGCCGCGCCGCCGCCCGCCATCAGCGCCAGGCACCGCGTCAGAGCCTGCGTGCTTCCCTGCCCCGTGGTGATGAACGCACCGGTCCCTTCAACGTATGCGCATGTAATCAGGCACCACATCGACAGTGAAAGCGAAACCGCGACCAGAAAATCCGTGGGCGTGCGCAAAGTATCCAGGCCGGCATGAAACGAGCGAATCTTGTCGGCCACCGCGCGGCCCAGCGCCTTTGAGAACAGACCAAGCACCTTCTCGAAGAACGAAGCAATGGCGTCGCCGGCCATTCTCACGGCCACCAGAAACAACGCGCCGGCCACGGTGAGGGCCAGCCCGCCTTTGCCGAACTTGTTGAAGATCTCCTGATGCGGAAGCGTTCCCGCCGGCGAAATCAAAATTGCAGAGCACAGAAGCAGCGCGATCGAACCGCCGTCGAAGAGCCGCTCCACCACATACACCGCGAACTGCGAGCCGACGCTGAGGCCCGTTTTCCTGGCCACCAGATAGGGGCGCACCACGTCAGCAACCCGGCCGATGAGAGCCACGGCAGTGAAGCCCATCACTTGTGTGCCGACAAGAGAGAAAAGCGGCACGCGCTTGGTTGGCCGCAGGAACCACGCCCAGCGCACAGCACGAAAAATAAAAGCCAGGTAAATGCACCCCGCGCCGATAGCCACCTTTGTCCAGCTAGCCTTGCGAAACTCCTCTCCGAAGAGCCTCCAATTGAAAGGGTGCACGTGCTGTTCATAGGCAAACAGGCAGGCCAGCGCCAACAGCACCACCAGCCCCAGAATCCATTGGCTCTTCTTCAAGCAATCTCCGTTTTCAAACCTGTTCCTAATGAGTGTAAGCTACGGCGGCCACGGCGCTGGCCGTCGCGCATTTCCCTGCAGCACCGATGGGCGAACTTTGCACGGCAG